>NZ_JAFREI010000008.1:0-127055 GCF_017377595.1 Faecalibacterium sp. Marseille-Q0746
GTTCGTACAGAGCTGTGATTTTCTCATTTTTTCTCATAACTTGCGCTCCTTTCTTCGGTTTTAGGTTGTGTGTTCTAAGAGACTTCCCAACCGCTTGATTAAGAAGTCTTTTAGAGCATACAACACCCGCCGCAAGTTTGTATTTTTTGTACTGCTTGACTGCAAAATGCTCCGGGTCTTTTTCTTCCAGACGTTCAAACATGAGGTCAACCGGGTTCTGGAAGTCCTCGTCGTCCTCGCGGGCTTCCGACGCATTTATCATTTCAAGCAGCGTCGTGAAGTTCTTCTCGTCCTCCGGGGCTTCATACCAGATATAGCCGATTAGCGCGGTGTAGTAGAGCTTTTCCGCTTTCACCCAGAAATCCTCGCCGGATTTTTCCCCGTCGCCTTTGGTGTTGGCGATAATGGTATTGACTAACTTCAAAATGTCCTTTTCGCTCCGCAGATAGGCAAAGGGATTGTATTTCATGGATTTTTTGAAGTTAATCGTATTTAGCACTTTGATACGGTATTTGTACCGCTGTAACATTTTCCCGGTTTCCAAAATCAGTGTTCCTTTCGGGTCAGTGACGATATACGACGTTGGAAAATCCTTTGACGTACATTGCATGAGCGACGGTTTCACAAAGAACCGGGTCTTGCCGCTGCCGGAACCGCCGATTACAAGGATATTTTTGTTTCTTGCGTATTTCGGCTGCTTCGGGCGGCTGTTCATGGTAAGCCGTTCCGTCTGCGTTAGGGGGATATTGTTCTCAAATACCGGGTCGGTGTACGGCTTTATGTCGTCAGCCCCGCCCCAACGCGCCGAACCGTATTCTGTCCCGCGGCGGTATTTCTTCGCGTTCTTGCCTTTGGTGTAGATAATCAGCCGGACAATGACCGCCCCCGCAATGCCTAAAGCTAAGTCTGCCGGGTGGAAGCTCGGCGCGATACTGGAAAAGGCGGCGGTAAAACCGTCCCCAAGATGTAGCAGCTTTGCGCTCGCGTCCGCGCCGGGGGAGAGCCGGACAGCCGCGCCCACTTTATCAAAGAGCCAGACAAAGAGCAGATACGGGAGATTTAAGATAAGCAGCTTCTTGATTTCCGGCTTCATAGCGATACCTCCCTGTCTTTGTTCTTGACCTTTGCCCGTTCCGCGTTCTTGCCCTGTGCAGCTTCTTTGAGGGTAGAGAGCAGCTTTCGGATTGAGGGCTTTTTCTCCTGTGTCAGCTTTTTTGCGGAAAATTCCTTAAAGGCGGCGGTCAGCACGTCCGCGTCCCGCCCCTTGAAGAAAACCAGATAGCGGGGCGGGCTTTCCGTCGCGTCCTTTTTCAGCGCAAAGTCGATACCGTACTTTTTCGCCGTACTCTCAAAGGCTTTGATATTGCCCTCGGTAATCTCAATGTTGGAAACGCCCGCGTTCTGCTTCATAAGCTGCTTTAAGCTCTGCTTGCCCTGTGGCGGTTTTGCAAGCTGCTTTTTGCCCTTTGACAGTATGGCTTTCATTGCCTTTTGGAGCGTCTGCGCGGTCAGCTTCCCGGTCTTGATGTAAAGGGCTATGGTCTTTTCGTTTACTTCGTCCTGCAATTTGTCGCGTCCTCCTTTCGCGTTTCTTTATGGGGCGGCGGTCAGATACGCACCCGCAGCCCGTTCAAGTCCTCGGCTCTGATACCCACAAGATACCAGTTGTCGCCGTACTCAATCCGGGTCGGCTTCCACTTGCCCCGCACGAATACGTCAAAGCACTCGCCGCAATGCAAGCCCCCGTAGTAGCTGTTTAAGTCAAAGCGGATGTCGTAACGGTCGGTGCGCTCGTCAAATACCAATGCTCCTGTCATTTTCTGTGCCATAATAAAATCCTCCTTTTGTGGTTGTGGGTGGTTACAGGCTTTCGCCCTCGTTGCATGAATAATAGTCCGGGTCGCCGTACTGCGGCTTTTTCGGTGACAGTGCGCCGCTTGCCATGTCATGGGCGACAAGGGAAGTGTAATAATTGCCGATAGTGGACGGGGCGTTGAAAAGGGCTGCTTTCAGATATTGCTTGATGTTGCGGATTTTCGTTGTGTTCTCCCGCATACAGTCAAGCACAAAGCGGATATGCTCGCCGTCCAGTTTCATAAACTTAGATTTCACAAGCTCTGCCGGGTAGTCGTCCCCCGCAATCCGTACCCGCTTTCTGGCGGTGCATACGGTTTCAAGCATGAGGTCTACAATCTCGTCAAGCCTGTCACTGTCAAACTTCATGTCCTGTTTGAGAATGTCGTAGTCGATATTGTCCTTGATGATTTCCCGGTATATATCAACTGCGCTCTGTGCTGTCGCTTCCGTTCCTTTCCGTTCCGGCGGCGTAGCCGCTTCTCTGCAAGGAGAGGGGTTAGGGGAAAGGATAGGAATGGAATGGGTACTTTGTTCATCAGTAATTATTTTTTCTTTTTTTGGTAAGTCAGTTCTTTGTATATCTTTATTTAATTGCGTTGGATTTTCCAACGTAGGTTTTTCCAATGTTGGTTTTTCCTGTGTTGGATTATCCAATGTTGGATTTTCCAATGTTGGTAAATCCGGCGTAGGCGGCTGCGGCTGCTCGAATATCACATAGTCCGCGCCCCGCAAGCGTCCTTTCTCGTCGCGCTCCCTTGAACGGACGATATACCCGGCGCGTTCAAGCTCCTTAATGGCTTCGCGGATAGCGTCTATCTTCTCCCGGTTGATAAGGGATAAGCCTTTCAAGGTGTAGTCCCAATCTTCGGGGAGTGACAGCATTTGCGACAACAGCCCCTTTGCCTTTAGGGAAAGCTCCTTGTTGCGTAGGTGGTGGTTGCTCATTACGGTGTAGCCCTTGTTCCGTTCCACTCTGAAAACTGCCATAGTTCATAGCTCCTTTGCTTTGGATTTGTTACGCAGTAGAAGCGCGGTTTCGGGGAATAAGGTATAAATCCCTTGCCGCGCCAGATACACACCCGCAAAACCGCTTGTAGCAAGGCTTTTTCTGCCCCTACTGCGTAACAAAGGGCATGAAAAAAGCGGCGTTCCTGTTCTCCCATGTAGAGAGTAAGAAACGCCGCTTCTGCGTCGTATTCAGTTTTTAGTACAATACCCTGCTTGTCCGTCGCTCGAAAAACCTTGATTTTCCAGTGTTTTCAAAAGTATCGTTATCTAACGTCAGCTTTTGACAGACCGGGCTTTCAACGGATGATCGACGATATTGAGGAAGGCAAAATCAACTGCGTTGTAACAAAGGATTTATCCCGTTTAGGTCGAAACTATATTCTGACAGGTCAGTACACGGAGATCTACTTTCCGAGTAAAGGTGTCCGCTATATTGCTGTCAACGATAATGTGGACACTCTCAACGGCGAAAGCGAACTCGCTCCGTTCCTGAACATCCTGAATGAGATGCACGCTCGCCAGACCAGCAAAAAAGTCAAGGCCGCTATGCGGACAAGATTTGCGAACGGTGCGCACTATGGTGCATACGCTCCTCTGGGATATATCAAAGACCCCGACAAGTCAGGGCATCTTCTGGTAGACCCGGAAACGAAGTGGATCATTGAGAAAATCTTTGATCTTGCGGTGCATGGACACGGTGCGGCCAGCATCACCCATATTTTAGTAGATGAAAAGGTTCCCACTCCCGGCTGGTTGAATTTTCAGCGGTATGGCACATTTGCTAACATCTATGCAGGAGCGTCGGAAGAGAAGTCCTACGCATGGACGGTAGCGCAGGTCAAAAGTATCCTGAAAGAAGAAACCTATATCGGTCACAGCGTTCACAATAAGCAGAGCAACATCTCTTTCAAGAACAAGAAAAAGGTGCGGAAGCCGCAGGAGGAATGGTATCGTGTGGAGAACACCCACGAAGCTATTATCTCTGCGGATGTGTTCCGACAGGTGCAGGAGCAGATTGCTCATCGCCGTAGAAAACAGAAAGACGGAACAACGCAAATCTTTTCCGGGCTTGTAAAATGTGCGGATTGCGGCTGGTCGATGGCCTATGGTATGAATAAGCAGAACAAAAAGCCCTACGGCTATTACCATTGCAGCAAAAACGGACAGGGCCTTCACCAATGTTCCATGCACTATATTCGATATGATGTGCTGTACACCTATATTCTGGCAAGAGTGCAGTATTGGTCGCAGCAAGCACAGCAGGATGGAGATAAACTCTTGCAGCGTTTACTGAATGCCAGCGACAAAGAACGCAACACCGCCAAGAAAAAACAGACTGCCGAACTCAAAAAGGCCACAAAGCGTAAGGCAGAGGTGGACAACCTGTTCGCCAAAATGTATGAGGACTGGTCTGTTGGACGCATTACGGAGTACAATTTCAATATGCTGTCCGAAAAGTATCAGGCAGAACAGCATGAACTGGACGAAAAGATTCAAGAACTTCAAGCCGAACTTGATGCAGCCGTTCAGACCGCTGTTGACGCTGAAAAGTGGATTGAGTTGATGAAAAAGTACGTCAACCCCACACAATTGACCGCCGAACTTCTAAATGCTCTGATTGAAAAGATTCTCATTCACGAAGCTGTCAAGCATGAAGATGGCACCAGAGAACAGGAAGTTGAAATTTTTTACCGTTTTATCGGCAAAGTCGAGTGACGCATTATAAAAGGGTGTGCAATCGAACGGTTGCACACCTAGTACATAACCAATATCTTTAAGTGAGGGATTCTCCTTTTTCCCATTTGCTGATACCCTTGTCACTGACATGCCCGATGTGCGGAACCATGAACTATGATGTAGATTTTGATGCAACCGACGGCTGGACAAAATGACATCTGTGCAAAGCAGTAACCTGCTCTATGGATGAGTGGAAAAAGCATACAGTGTCCGTTCCTCTGTTAAACGAAAAACAGCTCGTGGCACGCAGTATGATTCGCAAGTAATGCACGCTGCATTCTGATAAATCTGCAAAAAGGAGGAATTCTGATGTGTGGTGATTACAACCTTCGCCGTGAGAAAAGATACGTCGAAGTGGATGTTCGTTTTACTCCTGACGGTAAGATCCGTCCTCTTGCCATAAACTATGACAAGACTCGCACTTATGGAATTGACCGTGTTTTGGCAGTCAGGCATGGCACATCGCGCCTTGGCGGAAAAGGTCACTGCTTCACCTGTCTAATCTGCGGGCAGAAGCGAAATCTTTGGCTTGAGCAGGGCAAGTGGTTCGTGGAAGCCTACTGCTCTGTGCCGGAAAGCCGTGCTTCGTAATGGCAAGGTACTTATCCCGCGCAGACCTTTCGCGCATAGCGGGTAAGTATATCGACCAGTACTATACCCGCTTCAGGATCAGCAAAGATGCCCCGGAACCCATTGACCCTGAACGGCTTGCAAGCGCTGTTCTTGGGCTGAATGTGAAAATGCTGCCGCTGTGCAGCGATGGCAGCATCCTCGGACTGACCGTTTTTCAAAGATGCGGTTTTACCGTAACTTTAGGGGATGGTACAAAGCTTGTAGAGATGTTCATGCCGAAGGACGTTGTGATCGATTCCGCCCTTGCGGCAGACAACTGCACCGGATGCCGGAATTTCACGATAGCGCATGAAGCGGCACACCATATTCTGGCTGACCTGTTTCCGAACGACTATGGAAAAGCAGTCAAGTGCCGTGGGCACATTGCCTATCGGGAACGAAACGGACAGCCCTCATGGGAGGAATGGCAGGCGAATACCCTTGCAGTGGAGATGCTGATGCCAACATTTCTGGTCAACGCCGAAATAGAACGTGCAGCGCTGTGCCTGCCAAATGGTATCCTGTACAAATCCGCATCGGACCCGAACTATGAAAAAATTCTGGAGATGGCTGCACGGATGGGAGTATCGTGGTCTGCGATTAGGATCAGATTACAGCAGATGCAGGTCATCAACGGAAAACCCATCCACTGCCATCCATTGGACGTCATTCGATTTGGAGAATAATATGACTTGGTCAAATAATCGCTCTTTTAAGAGTAAACCGCTGAACAATATACAGCAGGCACAATTCAGCATTGGCTGGAGGTTTTGTCCGGTTTGCGGACACAAGCTCTACCAAAAAACTGAGAGCTGTTCAGGCTCTATCAGCATAAAGTGCCTCAAGTGCGGCAACGTAGCAACCGTTGACTTAGCCTACCGCAGGCGCTGACTTTTTAGACAAAACACAATTTCAAAAATCGGGTGCATTGCACCCTGAATATGGACTGTTCGTCACCGAGCAACGGGCCATTGCCGCAAGGCAATGTATGAAACGTGCACCAAATAGCCGGGCAACAGCTGATAGAGTGATTCTGCTTTAGAACCGCTCTGTTAGTTGGTTGTCCGGCTATTTTTTTAGCCTTCAGGTAGCCTGCTCCCGTAAAAAGGAGCAGGCTTTATGTTTGTCCGTTTTTCGTGGATGCCCCAAGCGGCGAAATATCCGTAGCCTTCCAAATTTTCGACTTTTCACGACTTATCGAAAATTTGGAGGTTTAACATGGGCTTTAACTACGGTTTGGAAAAGAAGAATTTTGATAGTCAGTGGGCTATGACCCGCAAGCAGTATGAAGATGCCGGTATGAGCAGCGAAGCGATTCAGGCAATGTACGATTACGACTGGTCTGTTTTTAACGCTAATCGCTCTTACCAGAACCATACGCAGGAAATTGCAGCGCCGTCCTTTGAACAGAGCGAAGAATCCTACTCGCCCTTGATGAACAAGTATCAGGAAGCCGTTTCCGTTACGGATACTTACCACGAAACTAAAAGCCGTTTTGCATGGATTGGTGAGATTGAGAACGAGCAGTTGCTTACTGCACTCGAAACTTTGAAAACCGAAGATTTGGAAATTATCACCATGTACGCTTACGAGGGATACGACATCACTGAAATTTCTAAAGTCTACTGCGTATCTCGGCCCACTATTAGTATCAAAATCAAGAGAATTACTAAATTTTTGAAAAAATTCAATTTTAATGCTACGAATTGACCCTTCTCGATGCCTACCAAGTGAAGGGACAATTTCCCAAGCGGCATCTGCCGCAGGGCAAAGCGTCCGACTTCATGGTCCTTGAAAACTGAATAGTTCCGTCATCTGGTACTCCGATAATGATACTTCCGTAATTCGCGGCCCGGTCACAAAGCAGACGGGGTGGCTGAAATGCCAATGAAGCGGTACAAGTCCGCTGCCAGATGTTTATGCCCCACTCGCAGGGGGCCGAGGGCGAATATGCGAGATCTTTAATCATATTGATCCGGGAACTGTCGGGTACGTTCCACGCATCCGGCAGTTCCCGTTTTTTACGTATTCTTATTTATTCTTTACCCGAATATCCACTTTTGATACATAGGAGGACACTTTTATGGACGAGTTGAACCCCACGGTGTGCGAGCAGGAGATCTACGAGGAGATGGAGCTGACCCCTGAGATGGTCAAGTCCATCCGCACCCTTTGCGGCACCTGTCTGCGGCATTTTGTGGATGCAAAAGTTTTCAAAATCGCACTTGTACCCAGCGCAGACCGGAGCATGGACACTTGCACCGTCTGCCAGATGCGGCGCGGCTACGATTATGTGGTCATGCACCGCTGACCTAACCATACCACCATACCGTGAACGAAGCCCATTGCGGAACATCCGGCAGCGGGCTTTGCACATAACAACATGGAGGTACAATTTTGCAGCAAAACTGGAAATTCCAACGCGGAGACATCTTCTTCACCCATTTCGGGGCGAGCACCGGTTCGGAACAGTACGGTGACCGTCCGGCGGTCATTCTTCAGAATGACGTGGGCAACTATCACTCTCCGACCCTGATCGTTGCGACCATGACAAGCAAGGCGGAAAAGAAAGTAAACCAGCCGACCCACTGCCCGTTGGAAAACGCAGGGTTGAATATGCCGTCCGTTGTGCAGGCAGAGCAGATCTTCACCATCGACAAGAGCCGGGCGCTGAAGTATCTGGGGCATCTGACCCCGGAGGAGATGCGCAGGGTGGATGATGCAGTGCGTATCAGCCTTGCGCTGAACCCCATGGGCAGCATCCAGCAGATGGAGCCTATCCGGCGCTCTACGGCGCTTTACGCACCGCCTGAGGTGGTGGATGGCAAACCACCTGTCTACCCCTATACGCCCATCAAATCGTCTTTTGAGAACGCCGGAAGCATCGAGGAAATGATGCTGTACACCGAGTTGCAATCCGCGGTTCATGCCATGATCCAGCGGTTGGAATACAGCTTCACCTTCAATCCCAGCCTGCTCACCAGCCCGAAGCGGAAGCAGCAGGTGGCTGAGATCTTAGAGGAAGCCGAGAAGTACATTTGGAGAATCAAGGAGGAAATGCGATGCGCCTGAACGAAAACAATACTTTCATTGGTATCAACCCGCCGTACCAGCTTTCGGTCATCCACAGCAGCAAGCTGATCTATCCCCGCGAGATCTACCAGCGGGGCGTGGAGCGCAAGCGGGTGGAGCTGATCGCCAGAGACTTCAATGAGTACATCGTTAACGAGCCGAAGGTCAGCTTCCGCAACGGCAGGTACTATGTGATGGACGGGCAGCACACCATCGAGGGCTGCATCCTCCTCAACGGTGGCGAGGACCGCCCGATCCTCTGCAAGGTCTACACCGGACTGACGATGGAGCAGGAAGCCCTGCTCTTTGCGGAGCAGAACGGTCACGCCGTACCCCTGTCGGCGGGCATCAAGCTGCGCGCCAAGGTGGTGGGCGGTGATGCGCCTTCCAAGGCGTTTGTCGCAGCCACTAACCGGGTGGGGCCGTCCCTCAACTACGACAGCATGCAGCTGAGCGACTACCGCATCAGCTGTGTGGGCACGGCGCTGAAGCTGTACGACCAGCTGGGTGAGGAAATTTACTGCGAAGCCCTGCGGCACATCGTGGAAGCGTGGGAGGGCAGACCGGATTCCTTCCGGGCAGCTGTTCTGCGGGGCGTGATGTACTTTGTGCAGCTGTATCATGGACAGTACAGCGCGGAGCGGCTTGTCCGTGCGCTGAGCGGCGTCCATCCCATGGAGCTCTACCGTATCAGCCGGGATAACCCCGCAAAGCTCCCGGGCTGGCGGCGGTATGTTTACCCCATCTACACCACCTACAACGGCAAGTGCAGGAAGGATGCACTGCCGATGAAGTTCTAAACTCAAATATCTCCTTTGGCAAGGGCGATGGTACCCGGAAAAGGCCATCGCTCTTTACATATAGTATTTTCTTTCAAATAATTGACATATTGAACTAGAAAGGAGAGGACCGGAATGAGCGAGATCGCAGCCTGCACTTTGATTCAGGAAGAGCCTGACCGAAAGACGGAGAGGTATCTGACGATGTTCAAGGACTACCCGGATGTGGTGACGGTGGAGCATCTTCAGGAAATGCTTGGCATCTGCCGGAAGAATGCGTATCTGCTGGTCAAGCAGAATAAGATCCACTCGGCGCGTGTAGGACGCAGCTATAAGATACCAAAACTCTGCGTGGTAGAGTACCTGCTCGATCAGGATCGGCAACTTGGAGGGATGCACCTTTCAAACTCCCTTGCGCCATCCTTGCAAAACACTCCAGAATCTTCTAAACTTATGATGCCTAAGCAAAGGACGTTTGGCTGCGAACAGAAAGGAGCATAACTATGACAAATGTGGCCGGACATTTAAGAGAACAAAATGGTATGTATCAGATGATTCTGAGCTGGAAAGACGCAGATGGAAAGCGCAGAACCAAATCCATCAGCACAGGACTTCCGGTTAAAGGAAACAAAAAAAGAGCTGAATCTCTGTTGCGTAAAACACAAAAAGAGTTTAACCCTGAAACGATGCAGCAGGTTTCCGACCTGCCGGTATCGGAATATCTGAACCGCTGGCTTCGGGAAAGCGTGATGAACCTTCCGCCCGAAACCTATGGCAGATATGCTTATGATCTGGGAAGAGTAGTTGTCCCATACTTTGAAAAGAAGCGGCTGTCTTTGAAAGCACTCTCTCCGCGCGATCTGGAAACGTTCTTCCGCTATGAGCGTCAGCAGGAGGAGGCCAGTGTACAGCAGCTTCTGGATTGGCACAAGGAGTTGACCGATGCCCTACAATATGCCGTTGACAATAATTGGCTGAAGGTCAGCCCCATCAAAGAAGTTGACCCCTGCCTTGATAACTCCCCGGTACTTTTCACCGACTTCATCACGGACTGGTTGAAAATGATGAAGTCACGAGTGGAAATCACAACCTATACCAGCTATGAAAGAGCAATCGTTCACAAGATCGTCCCATATTTTGAACCGCTCCACTATACATTGCAGGATATGGAACAGCATCCCAAATACATCCAAGACTTCTACCAGCATGAGTTGGATCGTGGCCTTACGGCAAACACCGTCATTCACTATCACGCCAACATCCGCAAATGCTTGCAGTACGCTTTTCAAATCGGCATGATCCGTTCCAACCCGGCAGATCGCGTTGAACGTCCTCGTAAGGAAAAGTTCAAGTCGGAGATTTACAGCGGTGAAGAACTGGAGCAGCTATTCAAAGTGATTCAAGGTGATTCTTCGGAGTTTGGTGTTATCATGGCTGCATTCTACGGCCTGCGGCGCAGTGAAGTTGTTGGCTTGAAATGGGATGCCATTGACTTTGAGAACGAGACCATCAGCATCCAGCATATGAAAAAGCGAGTGTCCTTACAGCGTTTCAAATGCTGTAAGAACACTCGCTATGGTGCCGGTGGTGGGGGTCGAACCCACACGTGTTATTAGCACAAGGGATTTTGAGTCCCCCTCGTCTGCCATTCCGACACACCGGCGTATGTAGAACGGTATTATTATAGCGGATTTTCCATCCAAAATCAAGACACTATTCCCTTTTGCAGAAAAAAGAATTTTTCGCCTTCCCTTTCCGGGGATTCCGTGGTATCCTTACAACAAAAAAGAGCCTGGAGGTTTCTATGAATCACACGTTTTCTGCTCCCGTTACCGATGCACAGCGTCAGCGGGATGCTCTGCTGGGTGCGCTGGTGGGGCTGGCGCGCTCCACAGTCAATGAACCCAAAACGGAGGACACTGACCGCATACTGGCTGCCAGTCTGCGGCTGGCGGCTGACCCCGAGGCCGCCGAGAGCGCGCTGCTCCGGATGACCGACATCGTTGAAGCTGAGAAGCACCGGGTGGCCCCCAACTGCGCTGCCTGTGCCATGCCCTGCGGAAACACCAGCAATTATGACCTTGCCCGTTTGTGGGGCGCACCCGCAGAAATTTGTGCCCTGAAAGTTCGACTGCTTTCTGCGGTCTGCGTCCTTGCCGGACAAAAAACGACGGCACAAATCCAGAAGGAGATCTGCGATGATCTATTTGTGCTGGCAGAGGACTGGGACACCGAACTGCTGCTGCCCATCGTCATACGGGCCGAGGGGCTGTGCGCCCAGTAACTTTTCCAGAAACAAAAAAGCTTTTCCTGCCTGAAAACGAACCTTTTTTCACAAAACCTCTTTACAAATGCGCCGCAAAAAACTATTATATAGTTATATGCTGCCGTTTGAAGCAAAGTTTTTCTACCGGCGTAGTCCGGTATTATTCCCACACGCAAGACTATATGAGAAAGAAGGTAGAATCCATGTCAGTGAAAAAGCCTGTCGTTCCTGCCGCTGCAGAAGCTCCCGCAGCCGAGGCAAAGCCCGCACGCAAGACCGCAAAGTCCGCTGTCAAAACGGAGAAAGCCCCCAAAACGGAAAAGACCGCCCACAAGGGCCGTCCCCCGCTTTCCCCTGAGATCTACGTTGAATTTGCCGGCAAGCAGTATAACATCACCGATCTTGTGGACCGCGCCAAGGCCGATTACCGCCTGACCCACAAGGTGGGCGTGCAGTCCTGCAAGATCTACGTCAAGCCTGAGGAAGAGGCCGCCTACTATGTCGTCAACAAGGTCGGCGGCAAGCTGCCTCTGTAAAGGCTGTGTTTTTGTTTTTCACCGCACAGAAAAAGACCAGAGCTGTTCTGCCAAGCGGCAGTTCAGTTCTGGTCTTTTGTTTTACAATGTTACAAAACCCATACGCTCTTCCCTGACGCGGAACGCGGGGTCTTACTTCAGGAACTTGTGCACGGCGCGGGCCACGATACCGCCCAGGATGCCGGAGACGAGGAACTCAGCCACGCCCTGGACACCAACCAGCAGCACAACGAACATCAGGGGGTTGGCAGCGCCCTTAACGGACACCAGGTTCTGGACATAGTCGCAGTTGTAGAACGCCAGCACGATATAGCCCATGAAGAACAGGGTGTTCAGGGCCGGAGCGCACATGGCGCTGACGATATAGCTCCAGGTGCGGCTCTTGTCCAGCTTGCTCAGGCCGTTGAAGATCAGGCCCACACACACGCCCATCAGCACACGCATGCCCACGCAGAGGATAAAGGTGTTGACAGGGCTGACCTGGAACAGAGCGCCGGTCATGGCGGAAGCGCCGGTAACGGCATCATAGAAGCTCACCGCGCCGAACACGCCGCCCAGCACAGCACCGGCCACAGGGCCCATGGTGATGGCACCCACCGCAATGGGCAGGGTCAGGAAGCTCATGTAAAGCGGGCCCATGGGCACACTGCCCAGGCCGATGGCCTTCATTACAAGTTCGATGGCGACCAGCAGTGCCAGTCGGGTGAGAGTGCGAAGATCGTTGTTTTTCATAATTCAGTTTTCCTCCTGCTGCCGTTCCGCCCTATACGTCGGATACGGCGCAAATCTGGTTTTTGATAAAATGTCAGGGATGCTTGAAAATTTATAAACGACCTCACCCTCTCCGTCATTGCTTCGCAATGCCACCTCTCCCGAAGGGCGAGGCCTTGGCAATCCATGCAAAGTTTGCGGTTTTGTCAAAAGCTCCCCCTTTGGGGGAGCTGGCACGAAGTGCCTGAGAGGGTTAGGATGTTTATCTATCACAGGGAAATTTGATGCCGGCGCTCCGCCGGGCCACGGTCAGCACACGGCTGACGGCCACGGAGGTATCCAGCATCCGGCTGCACAGCTCCTGGTCACCGCCCTCGATGGCCCTGGCAAAGGCGTGGAACTCCGCCGCCTGCCGGGGTCTGCCGCCGTTCAGGTTGAAGTGCTCTTCCTTGCCCTGATTGGGGTGGAAGGTCACGCCACCGCACCAGTTGGCCGTGGATTTCTGCAGGATATAGCCCTTTGTGCCCTGGATGACATACCGGGCAGGCGCACCGCAGTCCTTGGCGGCCATGCTGACTGCCTTGAAGCTGTTGTACTCCATGGTCAGGATACCACTGGTGTCGATGCCGCGCTCCATGTTGGCCAGGTAGTGCACCTGGTTCGGCTCACCGAACAGGCCCACGATATAGCTGATGTTGTAGACGTTCAGATCCATCAGGGCACCGCCCGCACACTCCGGGTCAAAGGAGACCGGCGTTTCCCCGGCACAGAAGGCATCGTAGCGGCTGGAATACTGGCTGAAATTGCACTGCACCAGCTTCACCCTGCCAATGCGGGGCAGCAGCTCCCGGATCTTGTTGTAGTTTTCGAGGTACTGGGTGGTCATGGCCTCAAACAGGAACACCTTTTTGCGGCGGGCCAACGCCGCCAGCTCCTCGGTCTGGGCAGCGGTGCAGGCCATGGGCTTTTCCACAATGACATGCTTCCCCGCTTCCAGCGCCACCTTGGCATAGCGGTAATGCTGCAGGTTGGGCACGGCCAGATAGATCACGTCCACCCACTGCAATAATTCAAAATAGTTCGTGGTGTGCTGGGGAATGCCGTACTGTTCGCACATCTCGTCGGCCACCGGCGCACTGCGCTGGGTGCTGCAGAGCGCCTGCACCGTAAAGGGGCAGTCCGGCCCTGCCAGCCAGGGCAGAAACTCCCGCACGATCATCCCCGTGCCCAGGATCCCTAGTTTCATTGTTCTCTCCATCCTGTTTCGTCGTCAGCCGTTTTTGTTCTTCTCCTCGCGGCGTTCCCGGCGCTGGGAGCGGGGACGGCGGCCCCGGCGGAAATTGTTGTTCGGGTTCCGCCGCCTGCCCCCGGCGGCATAGTGCGGCTGAGGTGCGTTCATCTGGTACAGCAGTGCCAGCCCCTTCAGCAGCAGCTCCGGGTCGTAGGTCAGCGGATGGCGGCAGAGCGGCGTGACATACTTTGCCAGCCCGCCCGTGACCACCAGGGTGGCCGGACGGCCCAGCTCTTCCTCAATGCGCTGGGTGATGCCGTCCAGCAGGACTGCCGTGCCCAGCACAGAGCCCGAAAGCATACAGCTCTCAGTGTTCACACCAATGGCTGCTTTGGGGGAGCTCAGCCGCACCTGCGGCAGCTGGGCACAGCGCTCCCCCAGAGCCCGCAGGCCGGTGGAAAGCCCCGGGCAGATCACACCGCCCCGGAATACCCGGTTCTCATCCACAACATTAAATGTAGTGGCAGTGCCCAGATCCACGGTGATGACCGGCAGCGGGAAGTTCGCCGCAGCGTAAGCGGCATCCACCAGCCGGTCCTTGCCCACGGCATGGGGGTCAGGCACCCCCATGGTCAGGCCTGTGCGGATCTCCGGCGAAACGATGACCGGCTTTTTGCCGGTGTAATAGCGGGCGCACTCAGCCAGTGCTCCGGTGATCTGGGGCACTACGCTGGTCAGCACCGCGCCCTCGAACCGGATGGGCTTTTCCGGGTGGCGGCGGTGGGCAAACACCTTTTCCATTTCAATGCGGTATTCCGCGGCGGTACGGGTGCGCACCGTATCCATGTGGGCCACAAAGCATACACGTCCGTCCTTGATGCCGCCCAGGGCGACGGTGGTGTTGCCTATATCAATGGCTAAGATCATATTTTACCTTTCCTGCAAAACCTCTCAGGCGCTTTGCTCCGGCTCCCCTGCCAGAGGAGCCGGTTGGCTTGCCTCTCCCGGCAGGAGAGGCGGCAAAGACGCAGACCTTGACGGAGAGGTTTTATTCTAAGTCAAGCTATTTTACCGCATTTTTGCGCTGGATACAAGACCCAACCGAAAGATTTTGTTGTGCTGGCGGTGATTTTGGATTATACTAAAGAGGCAAACCCGCAAAACAGGAGGTTTTTTGGATGGATCTGCAGGGCAAATGCGTCCTTTTGGGCGTTACCGGCGGCATTGCCGCCTATAAAATGGCAAATGTGGCCAGCGCACTCAAAAAGCTGGGGGCGGACGTGGAGGTCATTATGACCGAGAACGCCACCCATTTCATCACCCCTCTCGTCTTTGAGACGCTGACCGGCCACAAATGCATGGTGGATACCTTCGACCGCGATTTCAAGTTCGAGGTCACCCACATCTCGCTGGCCAAAAAGGCAGATGTCGTTCTGGTGGCACCGGCCACGGCCAACGTCATTGCCAAAATGGCCCACGGCATTGCCGATGATATGCTCACCACCGTGGTGCTTGCGGCCAGGTGCCCCAAGCTGGTCAGCCCGGCCATGAACACCGGGATGCTGGAAAACCCCATCACGCAGGACAACCTCAGAACGCTGGAGCACTACGGCTTCACGGTCATCCCCTCTGAGAGCGGGGTGCTGGCCTGCAAGGATGTGGGCAGCGGCCGCCTGCCCAAGGAGGATGTGCTCATCGAGTACATCCTGCACACCATCGCCCGGCCCAAGGATCTGGCCGGTGTCCGCATCGCTGTGACCGCCGGGCCCACGCAGGAGCCGCTGGACCCCGTGCGCTACCTGACCAACCACTCTACCGGCAAGATGGGCTATGCCATCGCCCGGGCCGCCGCCATGCGGGGAGCAGAGGTCACCCTCATCCACGGCCACACCGACCTGCCGCCGGTCCGCTTCACCACCGATGTTCCCATTACCACGGCGCAGGATATGTACGATGCCGTGACCAGCCGCTTTGAGGAGATGGACGTGCTGGTGATGGCTGCCGCCGTGGCCGACTACCGCCCCGTGACGGTGGCAAGCGACAAGATCAAGAAAAAGGACGGCGACCTCTCCATCCCTGTGGAGCGCACCGCCGACATTCTGGGTACCATCGGCCCGAAAAAGACCCACCAGTTCCTCTGCGGTTTTTCCATGGAGACCCGGGATATGGTGGAAAACTCCACGGCCAAGCTGACCCGGAAGAATCTGGACATGGTGGTGGCCAACAACCTGAAGGTCGCCGGAGCCGGTTTTGGGGTGGACACCAACGTGGTCACCTTCATCACCCCCGACGGCACCCGGGAGCTGCCCCTGATGAGCAAGGCCGATGTGGCCGATGCCATTCTGGATGAGATTTTGAAGCGCAGAGGTTTATAAAAACTTTTATCCCTCTCCGTCAACCCGGCGGAGAGGGTTGTTTTTGTAAGAAAAACGTTCACTTTACCCTGCTTTTACAAAAACATTTTTCAAAATCCGGGCAAATCACTTTCCAAAAGTGCAATTTTGATGTATTCTATTCCTATCCGCTGTTCAGGACCACTGTCCGCGGAGGAACCACAAACGAAAGAGGGGTGCGCACAGATATGCTGAAATATCTGGCAAAACGCATCGGGCGTTCCATCCTGACGCTGTTCGTCATTGTAACGCTCGTGTTCTGCCTGCTGCGGCTGATGCCGGTGGAAGGCTACTTTGCAAACTACGAAAAAATGACCGAGGCCCAGATCCAGGCGGGCCTGCAGTCCATGGGCCTGCTGGACCCGCTGCCGGTGCAGATCGGCCGCTTCTGGTGGAATGCCCTCCACGGCGACCTGGGCGTGAGCCATATTTATAAGGTAAATGCCTCGGTCACCGGCATCCTGGCCAAGAAGCTGCCCATCTCCATCCAGATGGGCGTGTTTGCCATGCTGCTGAGCCTGGTCATCGGCATTCCCATGGGCCTGCTGATGGGCCGGTTCAAGAACCGCTGGCCGGATAAGATCGGCACCGCCGTCATCGTGCTCATTCAGGCTGTGCCTGCCGCCGTGTATTACCTTTATATTCAGATGTACGGCACCACCGCCCTGGGCGTTGGCCTGCTGTTTGATGCCTCCGACTGGCGGTACTGGGTGCTGCCGGTCTGCTCCATGAGCCTGGGCAACGTGGCATTCTACGCCATGTGGCTGCGCCGCTACATGGTGGACGAGAGCAACAAGGATTACGTCCGGCTGGCACTGGCCAAGGGCGTGAGCGAGAGCAACATCGCCCTGCGCCACATTTTCCGCAACGCCATGGTGCCGCTGGTGCAGTATATTCCCTCTGCCTTCCTGAACACTGTGGTCGGCTCCATCTACATCGAGAGCCTGTATTCCATCCCCGGCATGGGCGGCCTGCTGGTCACCTGCGTCCAGCGCCACGACAACACCATGGTGCAGGGCATCGTGCTGCTGTACGCCTGCGTGGGCATCATCGGCCTGATCCTGGGCGATCTGCTCATGGTGCTCATCGATCCCCGCATCAGCTTTGGCAAGAAAGAAGGTGGCCGATAATGCTGTTCCACATGAAAGATCACAAGGCAGCTGTTCTGGAAAACGACCTGAACAAGCTGCAGAAGGACGGCCCCGCCGCTTGGGCCGACCTGCCCGAGGACGAGCTGTTCACCCCCGCCGGGTTCAGCGAGGAGCGTGCCGAGGCCACCTCCTACTCTAATTACAGCTATTGGGGCAGCACCTTCCGTGCTTTCTTCAAGAATAAGATCGCCGTGGCCCTGCTCATTGCACTGGTGTTCGTGGTGGGCTTTGCCTTTTTGCAGCCTTATCTGCCCGGTCAGGCAGATCCCAATCTCTGCCAGGTAGACTCTACCACCGGTATCCAGTTCCGCAATATCGCCCCCGGGGAAGAGGGCTTTATCTGGGGCTCCAATGCCATCGGCCAGGACCTGTGGGCCCGCATCTGGGCCGGTGCACGCACCAGTCTGACCATCGCCTTCTTCGTGGCCCTCATTGAGGCCGTGGTGGGCATCACGGTGGGCGTGCTCTGGGGCTATGTCCGCCAGCTCGATTTCTTCTTCACCGAGCTGTACAACATCTGCGATAACATCCCCTCCACCATCATCCTGATCCTGATCTCCTATGTCGCGTCCCCCAGCATCCAGACCCTGATCCTGGGCATGTCCATCACGGGCTGGATCGCCATGGCGCGCTTTATCCGCAACCAGATCCTGATCATCCGCGACCGTGATTACAACGTGGCTTCCCGCTGCATCGGCACCCCCATCCGCCGCATCGTGCTGCGCAACCTGCTGCCCTATCTGGTATCGGTCATCATGCTGCGCATGGCCCTGACCATCCCCGCCGCCATCGGCAGCGAGGTGTTCATCACCTATATCGGCCTGGGCCTTTCTGTGGAAACGCCCTCTCTGGGCAACCTGATCAACGACGGCCGCAAGGTGATGATGCAGGCGGGCCTGCGGTACCAGCTGCTCTACCCCACCATCATCCTGAGCTTTGTCACCATTGCCTTCTACCTCATCGGCAACGCCTTCTCGGACGCTGCTGACCCGAAGAACCACCTGCAGTAAGGAGGGACAGAAGATGGAAAAAAATCAGCTCATCCTTTCTGTAAAGGACCTCAACATCAAATTCAACCTGCGCGGCAAGGTGCTGCATGCCATCCGCGGCATCGACCTGGACATCTACCACGGCGAAGTCCTTGCCATCGTGGGCGAATCCGGCTCCGGCAAGAGCGTGTTCACCAAGAGCTTCATGGGCCTGCTGGATGCCAACGGCTCCATCACCTCGGGCACCATTGATTATTACGGTGCCGATGACGGCAAGCCCATCCGCCTTTCCGACCTGAAAAAGGAGAAGGACTGGCTGAAGGTCCGGGGCCATGAGATTGCCATGATCATGCAGGACCCCATGACCAGCCTGAACCCCCTGAAGACCATCGGCGACCAGATCATGGAAGCCGTGGAGCTGCACCAGCATCTCAAGGGCAAGGCCGCCCGGGAAAAGACCCTTGAATACCTGCGGGACGTGGGCATTGCTGACCCCGAGGTGCGCTTTGCGCAGTATCCCCACGAGTTTTCGGGCGGTATGCGCCAGCGCGTCGTCATTGCCATTGCGGTGGCCTGCAACCCGCAGATTCTGATCTGCGATGAGCCCACCACCGCACTGGATGTGACCATTCAGGCCCAGATCCTGCAGCTGCTCAAGGAGATGCAGGTCAAGTACAACCTGACCATCGTCCTCATCACCCACGATCTGGGCGTGGTGGCCAACATCGCCGACCGGGTGGCCGTCATGTACGCAGGTGACATCGTGGAGATCGGCACCTCCGATGAGATCTACTACGACCCCCGCCACCCCTACACCTGGGCGCTGCTGTCCAGTATGCCCCAGATGGGCATCAAAGGCGAGGATCTGTTCAACATTCAGGGTACACCCCCGAACCTGTTCACCGAGATCCACGGCGATGCCTTTGCCCCCCGCAACCCCCAGGCGCTGAAGATCGACTTTGTCAAGCGCCCGCCCTACTTTACGGTCAGCCCCACCCACAAGGCCAAGACCTGGCTGCTGGACCCCCGGGCCCCCAAGGTGGAACCGCCTGCCGCCGTCAAACTGTTGAAAGAGGAGGGGATGCAGGATGCCTGAAAATCGTGACATTCGCGTTTGCGAAGCAGCGAACACCCCAGTGGAGTGTTC
Source organism: Faecalibacterium sp. Marseille-Q0746 (assembly GCF_017377595.1). NCBI lineage: Bacteria > Bacillati > Bacillota > Clostridia > Eubacteriales > Oscillospiraceae > Faecalibacterium > Faecalibacterium sp. Marseille-Q0746. Next base: position 19,490 of record NZ_JAFREI010000008.1, read on the forward strand.
GAGCGAAAAAACGGTCTTGCGCCAGCAAGATGGAGAGGCCTCGCCCCGGCAGGTCCTGCTTGAGGTCAAGGACCTCGAGGTGACCTACGGCTCCGGCCGCAAGGCCTTCAAGGCCGTGAACCGTGCCAACTTTGAAATTTACAAGGGTGAGACCTTTGGTCTGGTGGGCGAATCCGGCTCCGGCAAAACCACCATCGGCCGCGCCATCATGCGCATCCTGCCCACCTCGGGCGGCGAGATCCTGTACAAGGGCCAGAAGATCAACGGCAAGATTTCCCGCCAGCTGGACCAGCAGGTCATCAAGGAGATCCAGATGATCTTCCAGGACCCGCAGTCCTCCCTGAACGAGCGTGCCAAGGTCAGCTACATCGTGGGCGAGGGCCTGCAGAATGTCCGGCCCGACCTGACCGCCGCCCAGCGGGAGGAGAAGGTCCGGCAGGCACTGCTGGATGTGGGCCTGCTGCCTGAATTCGCCTCCCGTTTCCCGCATGAGTTCTCCGGCGGCCAGCGCCAGCGCATCGGCATTGCCCGCGCCCTGATCGTGGAGCCTGAGTTTATCATTGCCGACGAGCCCATCTCGGCTCTGGATATGTCCATCCGTGCCCAGGTGCTCAACCTGCTGCGTCATCTGCAGAAGGAGCGCGGCATCACCTACCTGTTCATCGCCCACGACCTCTCGGTCATGCGGTACATTTCGGACCGCATCGCCGTCATCCACAAGGGCAATATCGTGGAGCTGGCCGATGCGGAGGAGCTGGTGACCCATGCCATCCACCCCTACACCCGCAGCCTGCTCTCCGCCATCCCCATGCCCAACCCCAGGCTGGAGCGGAAGAAAAAGCTGCTGGTCTACGACCCTGCCATGCACGATTACACGCAGGAGGCTCCCCAGTGGCGGGAGCTGCGCCCCAGCCACTGGGTGCTCTGCAGCAAGCAGGAGGCCAAAGACTGGCTGGCTGAAATGTAAACTTTCTCTTGCGTTTTTTGACAAAGTTCGCCCTTTGTTTCTTGACATTTCCACCCTGCTCTACTACAATAGCTCTTGTACGTATTGTGTTGTTTTTAACAAACGGACGAAATTTAAGACCCTGTTGAATCCGGCTGCCCCGGCTGCGGGTGCAGTGACTGCTCAAAGGACAAAGGACAATTTATGACAACATCCAACACCCCGATCTATGCTTCCCAGGCACGTCCCTGGCTGAAATTCTACGATCAGAAGTACATTGACCAGACCATGCCCGCCTGCACGGCGTTTGAGCTCGTCTGCCGGCAGAACAAGAACCGGCTGGGCGAGACCGCACTGGAATACTATGGCCGCAAGTTCACCTACGCTGATTTTATCGTCAACGTCAAAAAGACGGCTGCCGCCCTGCGGGCCGCGGGCCTGAAAAAGGGCGATATCGCCACGGTGGTCAGCGTGATGACCCCGGAGATCATCTTTGCGTTCTATGCCGCCGACATGATCGGCGCGACTCTGAACCTGGTGGATCCCCGTTACAGTGTGGAGGGCATCCGTGAGTACATTGAAGAGGTGGATTCCCACCTGCTGATCTGCCTGAATGTGGTGTATGAGCGCTGCCATCAGGCTGCCAAGCGCACCCATGTGGAGCATGTGGTGGTGCTCTCCCCGGCCGATTCCCTGCCGCTGCCTCTGGCGCTGGGTTACAAGGTCAAGAATCTCGACAAGAACAAGTATCATTCCAACGTCATCCACTGGAAGCAGTTCCTTGCTGCCGGGAAAGACGAGAGCATTGCCGCGGAGCCCTATGACCCGGAGCACGCCTGTGTGGTGGTGCACACCGGCGGCACCACTGGCTCCCCCAAGGGCGTGATGCTGACCGATAACAACTTCAACGGCATTGCCATGCAGTTCTCCGCCTGCGACACGCTGTTTTCCAAGGGTCAGTCCCTGCTGAACATCATGCCCCCCTTCATTGCCTACGGCTTTGCCTGCGGCGTACATCTGCCGCTGACGCTGGGCATCAAGGTGGTCATCATCCCCAACCTCGACTCCAATAAGCTGGGCAGTCTGATCTGGAAGTACAAGCCCGAGCACATGTTCGGCGTGCCCTCCCACTACCAGCAGCTGGCTGTTGACCCCAAGCTGCAGAACAAGGATCTCTCCTTCATCCGCAACTATGCCGCAGGCGGCGATGCCATCGCCCGGGGTGCCGAACAGACGGTCAACGACTTCCTGGCCGCTCACAACGTGGAATTCCCCATCGCCAAGGGCTACGGCATGACCGAGGCATCCTCTGCTGCCACCGCTGCTGCCGGACGGAACAACAAGTCCGGCAGTGTGGGCCTGCCGCTGGTCAACACGCTGGTGTCTGCCTTTGAGCCGGGCACCGACACGGAGCTGCCCATCGGCCAGCGGGGCGAGCTGTGCATCTCCGGCCCCGGCGTTATGAAGGGCTACTACAACAAGCCTGCCGAGACCGCCGCCATCCTGCGCACCCATGCAGATGGCCGGGTCTGGGTGCATACCGGTGACATCGGCTATCTGGACGAGGATGGCTTTGTCTATCTGGACAGCCGGATCAAGCGGCTCATCATCCGCCACGATGGCTTCAAGGTGTTCCCCTCCATGATCGAAAATGTGGTCAGCCAGCATCCCGCCGTGCATCAGTGCTCTGTGGTGGGCTGCGCCGACAAGGATCATGTGCAGGGCCGCCTGCCTTTTGTCTATCTGGTGCTTGACCCTGCGGTTCCCGCCGCCAAGCGCAAGCAGATCATCAAGGAATTGCGCCAGCTCTGCATTGAGGAGCTGCCCGAATATGTCCAGCCCGTGGGGTACAAGATCATCCCCGAAATGCCCCTGACACTGGCCGCTAAATTTGATTATCGCAAGCTGGAAGAAGAGATCACTCCCCGCGATTATTAAGCAGAATAATACACATTGGAAAGGATTCGTGACGACACCATGAAAAAGAAACTGATTGGCCTGGCCCTTTCGGCCGCCATGCTGTTCTCCGTCCTGAGCGTTCCGGCCTTTGCAGCCGCCCCGGAAGAAAGCGCAGACCCCGCTCTGACCGCTGAACAGGCCGCCGCAGAGGAGGAGAACTGTTTCTTCACCTCCAGCAACACCGAAGAAGAGAAGGAGCCCAACTCCATCACCTATGTTGCCCTGGGCGACAGCATCTGCGCTGGCATCGGCCTGACGAAGGTGCAGTACGCCACCAACCTCATCGGTGTGGATGTTTCCTTCAACTTCAAGGGCTACCCCGAGGCCTGCTATGTGGGTCAGGTGGGCAAAAGCCTGAACCTCGACCGGGATCATGCCATCAATCTGGGCCTGCCCGGCGTGATGAGCAAGGATATGCTGGAGCTGGTCAAGACCGGCACCATGGCCGAGATGAACACCCTCTCCGGCTGCCAGTACAATTACCCTGAGTTCATCAACTACATCAAGAGCGCCGATGTCATCTCCATCCAGCTGGGCTCTAACGATGCCTTTGTGCCCACCGTGGTCTCCTTTGGCGAGGCTACCAACTGGAAGAGCGCCGACCTGGCTTCCATCGTGCTCAGCGGCAACCTGCGCGACCGCGACCAGGACACTGAGGCTGCACTGAACGAGAGCCTGAAAAAGCTCAGCCTGACCCGCAGCGAGAAAGATGCCGTCTGGAACCTGTTCTTCTCCGGCATGAACAAGATCTGCGAGAACGCTTATCCCGAAAGCACCAGCAACCTGCGCCAGATCGTAGCAACCGTCAAGGAGCTGAACCCTGATGCCCAGATCCTGATCATCGGTGCCACCAACCCTGTGCCCCTGCTGCCCAGCTGGAGCGATTACTTCAGCAAGCTGAACAACTACGAAAAGCAGCTGGCCGATGTTTACGGTGCCACCTACGTTTCCATCCCCTTTGCTCAGACTGAGCTGGATGGCCACCCCACCGTCTCCGGCCACAAGTACATCGCCGACAAGATCGTCAAAGCAATCGAGGCCCAGCAGTAAAATGAAAGAGGAACAACCCTCTCAGTCAAAGCCTGCGGCTTTGCCAGCTCCCCCGAAAGGGGGAGCTTTTTTGATGCCGTAAAGTACAGCACCAACCCTCTCCCCTCGGGAGCGGTGGCATTGCGAAGCAATGACGGAGAGGGTCGTCCCTCTCTATGAAAAAAATATTACTTTTCGTAGCTCTGGGGCAGCTCGTTCTTGGGGTCACGGTCCATCAGGGAACGCACCGCCTCGGCGGCGCTCATGCCCTTGTTCACAACGGCGTTCACGGTCTGAACGATGGGCATTTCCACCTGATACTTGGCGGCAAGCTCCAGCGCGGCGGGCAGGGCGTTCATGCCCTCGACCACCATGCCCACCTCCTTCACGGCCTGCTCCGGGGTTTCACCCTTGCCGATGAGGATGCCGGCCCGGTTGTTGCGGCTGTGCATACTGGTGGCGGTCACGATCAGGTCACCGATGCCGGCCAGACCGGCAAAGGTGTGGACATTGCAGCCCATGGCCACGCCCAGCCGGGCAAGCTCGGCAATGCCGCGGGTGATGAGTGCGGCGCGGGCGTTGTCGCCATAGCCCAGGCCGGTGGAGATGCCCACGCCCAACGCAATGACATTCTTCATGGCACCGCTGAGTTCCACGCCCTTGATGTCCTCATTGGTGTACACACGCATGACGTTGTTGGTGAACACCGTCTGCACGAATCTGGCCGCTTCCATATCCTTGCTGGCCGAAACGATGGTGGTGGGTAGGTCGATTGCCACCTCCTCAGCGTGGGTGGGGCCGCTCAGGGCCACCAGACGCACCCCCTTGGGGCCGCCCTCTTTGCCCAGCTCATCGGCCAGGATCTCCGTCATGGTGAACAGGGTATCCTTTTCAATGCCCTTGGCAACGTCCACAATGATCTGACCGTCCGGCACAAAGGGCCGGGCCTTGGCTGCGGTGGAGCGCACGAACACCGACGGCACCGCGAACAGCAGGATCTCCTTGTCCGTGCACACCTCTTCCACGCTCTTGGTGAACTTCATCTCTGCCGGAATGGTCATGCCGGGCAGATTGGGGTGGACCCGAGTGGTGGAAAGGTTGTCGATCTCCTGTTCCAGCGCCGACCACACGGTCACGTCATTGCCGCTCACCGTCAGCATCCGCGCCAGAGCCATGCCCCAGGTGCCTGCACCCAGAATACCAATTTTATGCTTCATTGTGTTTTGTCCTCCGTATGCGCCGGGCTGCTTGTGTGCCCGGCCTGTTCCCCGCGCTTCCTGCACGGGGCCTGTCTGATTCCATTTTACACGAAACATCGTACCGCGTCAACTCCTTGCCAGACTGCACAAAGTTAACCTGTGTTTTCTTTTGTTTTTGGCCAGAGTGAAGGATTTTCGCCAATGGATTGCACTTGTCTCCATTTCATGCTATAGTATTTTGGTAGGAATTGTAGGATATGCTCTTGACCTGAACCATAGTTTAAGGTGTATCCTAAAGATATTCCACCGTTTTTTATCAATAAGGAAGAAAAATATGTTTGAAGCACTTCTTACCAACCGCACGGTCAGCGTGCTGTGGGAGGCCCTGCCCCGCATCCTGACGGCAGGCCTGACCATGACCATTCCCCTGACCCTGATCTCCTTCAGCCTTGCCATGGTCATTGCAGTGGCTGTTGCGCTGGTGCAGTACGCCAATGTTCCGGTGCTGCGCCAGATCGCCCGGTTCTACATCTGGGTCATCCGGGGCACGCCGCTGCTGGTGCAGCTGTTCATCATCTTCTACGGCCTGCCCAGCCTGGGCATCATGCTGGATGCTTTTCCGGCAGCCGTCATCGCCTTTGCCTTCAACGAGGGTGCCTACTGCGCCGAGACCATGCGCGGCGCGCTGGAAAGCGTGCCCCAGGGCCAGCTGGAGGCCGGTTCCTGCGTGGGCATGACCTGGTGGCAGATCATGCGCCGCATCGTTCTGCCGCAGGCCCTGCGCACCGCTGTGCCCTCCCTGTCCAACTCCCTCATCAGCATGATCAAGGACACCTCTCTGGCCTCCAACATCACGGTGGCAGAGTTGTTCATGGCAGGCCAGCGTGTGGCAGCCCGCACCTACATTTTCCTGCCCATCTACTGCGAGGTGGCTGTGGTCTACCTGCTGTTCTGCACCATCATCACCAAGCTGCAGGCGCTGGTGGAGCGACAGCTGAACGCACACGGCTTCCAGTGAGAAAGGGGTGGACGGTATGGCCATGTTAGAGATCAAAGACATCCACAAAACATTTTACACCTACGATGACAAGCCCAGCTTCCACATCGGGCCTTTCCCGCGCGGCAATGCCCGCCGGGTGCGCAGCGCACTGCACGTCCTGAACGGCGTGGACCTGAGTGTGGAAAAGGGAGACGTTGTTGCCATTCTGGGCCCTTCCGGCTCCGGCAAGACCACCCTGCTGCGCTGCCTGAACTTTCTGGAGACCGCTGACAGCGGCACTCTGGTGTTCGACGGCGAATCCTTCGATCTTGGCAGGATCTCCCGGGCCGACATTGCCCGCCTGCGCAAAAAAACGGCCTTTGTGTTCCAGAACTACAACCTGTTCCGGAACAAGACCGCCCTGCAGAATGTGACCGAGGGCCTGATCGTTGCCCGCAGGATGCCCAAAGAGCAGGCGGATGAGATCGGCAGACAGATGCTGGAAAAGGTCGGTCTGGCCGACCGGGCCGACTACTATCCCCGCCAGCTTTCCGGCGGACAGCAGCAGCGCGTTGCCATTGCCCGCGCCCTTGCCACCGACCCGGAGATCATTTACTTTGACGAACCCACCAGTGCCCTTGACCCGGAGCTGACCGGCGAGGTGCTCTCTGTCATGCGGAAGCTGGCCGAAGAGGGCATGACCATGTTGGTGGTCACCCACGAGATGGGCTTTGCCCGCAACGTCTCCTCCAAGACGGTATTCATGGAGAACGGCGTGGTGGTGGAGCAGGCCCCTTCCCACGAATTCTTTGCCCACCCCCGCGAGGAACGGACCCGGGAGTTCCTGCGGAAGATCGAGCACACAGCATAAGGGATGGCCGACGGGGAGCTTTCCACGCAAATGCTTCGGGCCATTCCATCGCCCGCCCTATTGCCTGCGGCAACAGGGTCCCACCCCAGCGGAACATTTGCTTAGGAAACTCCCCGCCGTCCTTTTGATACAGCTTTTTCTATGAAAGGATCTTAACTATGAAGCGCAGAACTTTTATTTCGATGATGAGTGTCATGGCCGCCGCCGGCGTTCTGACCCTGTCCGGCTGCTCCAACAGCAGCACCTCCACCGCCGCAAGCTCCGGTGCATCCTCTGCTGCCGGTTCCGCTGCTGACCAGCTGGCTGCCATTCAGGCCAGTGGCAAGCTGATCGTGGCACTGGAGGGCGCATGGCAGCCCTGGAGCTACCATGACGAGAGCGACACTCTGGTGGGCTATGATGTCGAGGTCTCCCGCGCCATTGCCGAAAAGCTGGGCGTGGAGCCGGAGTATGTGGAGAGCGACTGGGACAGCCTGTTCGCCGGTCTGGACGCTGGACGCTTTGACATGGTCTGCAACGGCGTGGAGGTCACCGACGAGCGCGCCCTGACTTATGATTTCACCACTCCCTACGGTTACATCCACACCGCTCTGGCCGTCCGCAAGGACAACGACGAGATCAAGACCTTTGAGGACCTGAAGGGCAAGACCACTGCCAACAGCCTGGCTTCCACCTACATGGAGCTGGCCGAGAGCTACGGTGCTACCGTGCAGGGCATCGACACCCTGGAGGAAACCATCCAGCTGCTGGCTGCCGGACGCATTGATGCCACCCTGAATGCGGATGTCTCCTTCTACGATTACCTGAACGTCCATCCGGATGCCGACTTCAAGATCGTGGCCCAGACTGAGGATGCCTCCCACGTTGCCATCCCCCTGCGCAAGGGCGACAACAGCGCCACCCTGCTGGAAGCCGTCAACAACGCCATCGATGAGCTGCGCGCCGACGGCACCCTGAAGGAGCTGAGCGAGAAGTACTTCGGTCAGGATATCTCCTCCGAGAATTGATTTTTCCCTGAATACGCCAGGAGGGCGGCTGCTGATGCAGCCGCCCTCCTTTTGTTATGCGTGAAAATAATCATAGATGGTCTGTGCCAGCTGGGGGCCAACGCCGGGGGTATTTTCCAGCTGGTCGGGGGTGGCCTCCCGCACAGCACCCACGCTCTTGAACTGTGTCATCAGGGCCTTGGCCGTTTTGGGGCCCACCCCGGGCACCTCGGTCAGGGTGGAGGAATAGCTCTTCTTCCGCATCTGCTGCTTGCGGTAGGCATTGGCAAAGCGGTGGGTCTCGTCCTGGATGGCCGTGATAAAGGTGAAAGTCCCCCGGTTCATATTGATGGCGATCTCCCGGCCCTCACTGTCCACGATGGCGCGGGTACGGTGATGGTCATCCTTGACCATGCCGTAAAGGGGCACATCGGCCAGCGAAGTTCCTGCCAGTGCCGCCTTGGCCGCGCTGACCTGTCCCCGGCCGCCATCCATCAGCAGCAGGTCCGGCTTCTGCCCGAAATAATTGTCGCTGCCCTGCCCCTGTGCGGCCAGCGCGGCGTATTTCTCATACTCTGCCGCCCGCCGGGAAACCGTCTCGGCCAGCGAAGCATAGTCGTCCGTCCCCAGCACGGTCTTCATCCGGAACTTCCGATATCCGGCTTTGTAGGGCTTGCCATCCCGGAAGGTGACCATGCCGCAGACGCTGGTGCCATCACCCCAGTTGGAGATATCGTAGCTCTCAATGGTGCGCGGCGGCTTGGAAAGCCCCAGCACCTGCGCCATCTCATCCAGCAGCTTCTCCTCACGGGCGTAGCGGCCGCTCTCCCGGGCCAGCCGTTCCACCGCATTGGTGTGGGCCATCTCCACCAGATGGGCCTTATCGCCCCGCTGGGGCACATAGAGCTGTACCTCACTGCCCCGCTTTTCGTTCAGGGCCTGCTGCAGCGCCTCGCTGTCCGGCGGCAGCTCGTCCACGGCAATGATCTTTGGGATCTGCTCATCGTCCAGATAATACCGGGGCAGAAACTCCTCCCGCACGGCGGCAATATCTGCCGTATCGTGGAAAAGGAACTCCCGCTTATCGGTCAGCCGCCCCTCCCGGAAGCGCAGGACTGCCGCGCAGACACTGCTGGGGGTACCGGCCAACGCCACCACATCCATCTCCACCTCCGGGTCCACCACGACCTTCTGGCCCGCTGTCACCTTGGTGATGGCGTTGATCTGGTCCCGGAGGAGGGCCGCTGTCTCAAATTCCAGCCGGTCAGAGGCTTCCAGCATCCGCTCGTTCAGGATCTTGAGAATGTCCTTTTTGCCGTACCGGATCAGATGCACCGCATTTTTCACGGCCTGATTGTAGTTCTCGCAGCTGATCTTGCCGCTGCACACGGCCATGCACTTGCCGATATGGGCATTCAGGCAGGGCCGCCCCTTGCCGATATCCTGGGGGAACCGCTTGCTGCACCGGGGCAGCAAAAAGGCATCCAGCGCGGTCTCGGCCATCTGCCGGGCCGCAAAGGACGAGGTATAGGGGCCGATGTATTCGGCATCGTCCTCCTCCTTTTGCAGCACGAAGGAAAGGCGGGGCCAGGCTTCCCGGGTCACCTTGATATAGCTGTAACCCTTGTCATCCTTCAGCAGGATATTGTACTTGGGGGTGTGCGCCTTGATCTGGCTGGCTTCCAGCACCAGCGCCTCGAACTCGCTCTGGCAGACGATGACATCAAACGCATAGGCGTGGGCGATCATCTGGCTGACCTTGTTGTCGTGGGGCACCCCCTCGCGGAAATACTGGCTCACCCGGATGCGCAAGCGTTTGGCTTTGCCGATATAAATAATGGTATCGCTTTTGTCCCGGATGATATACACACCGGGCAAAAGCGGCAGCATACAGGCTTTCTGATACAGTTCTGCTTTGGTCATGGCAGCTCCTCCGGGAAATTGGTAAAACAAAAAGCGGCAGGAAAAACATCCCGCCGCCTCAAAAATCAAAGGCTCGAATTACTCTGCAAAGCCAGACTCGACCAGCTTGATCAGGCCATCAACAGCAGCCTGCTCGTCTGCGCCGTCAGCGATGATGCGGATGGTGGTGCCGCCCACGATGCCCAGAGACAGAACGCCCAGCAGGCTCTTAGCGTTCACGCGGCGCTCTTCCTTCTCGACCCAGATGGAAGACTTGAACTCGTTAGCCTTCTGGATAAAGAAGGTAGCCGGACGAGCGTGCAGACCAACCTGATTTTCAACGGTAACTTCTTTGACGTACATAGTAAAACGCTCCTATCTATTATCGTTCTCGGGAATTCGATTTGTTTCTTGCCTGTTGCGTTGTACCTATTTTAGCGCAAGCCGAAACCAATGTACAGCCCCAGAACGCATTTTTGGCGGTTTTCCCAATGATGAGGGGGGTCTTTTTCACCTTTTATACAAAGATAACAAAATTATTCCCCCAGTGTTGGCCGGGTAATACAAAAGTTTTCAACATTTTTTCGACCTTCGACAGTTTCCCGGCCCGTTCGACCCTGTTTTCAGCCCTGATAGCGCATTTCCAGCACCTGACTGGGGCGCACCACCAGCGGGTCTTTGGCCGGGTCGAATTTCTCCTTTGCGCCCACTACCTGCCAGCCCATGCGGCGGTAAAGAGCCAGTGCCCGGGTGTTGGTGTTCAGCACCGTAAGCACCGGGTGCTCATGCTCCGGCAGCTTCTTCCGGGCGAAATCCAGCATCTTCTGGCCGATGCCCCTGCCCCGGGCGCTCTCCGTCACAAAAAGATGCTCCACCTGCCCGGTCTTGTGGTGTACGCTGACCGTGGCATCCGGCACATCCTTGGTATAGTGGAGGTAGCAGACCCAGCCTTCCTGCTTTTCCTGCTGCAGCTGGGGCAGGAACATCTCCGGGGTCAGGGCATCCAGCGCTTCCTGCACCCAGCCCCCGGCACAAATGCTCCGGCGGCCCTCCGCAAACAGCTTTGCGGCAGCCTCCATCTGCTCGGCGGTCTTGACCAGCCGGACATTCTCGCCCCGCTTCCACTTGGGGATCTCGGTCAGGGGATGGGTCTCACACCACTGCTCGTAGAGCTCCGGGCGGCGCAGACGGGTGCGCTCCCGGCTCTGCTGCCCCCGCCAGGCATCGATTTTCTGGTGGTTGCCCTCCAGCAGGACAGGCGGCACAGCACGGCCCTCCCAAACCTCGGGCCGGGTGTACTGGGGGTACTCCAGCAGGCCGTCCCAGTAGCTCTCCTCCTCGTAGCCCTTCTGCTCAGCCAGAACGCCGGGTTTCAGGCGGAGGACGCTGTCTGCCACCACCAGGCTGGCCAGCTCGCCGCCGGTGAGGATATAATCGCCGATGGAGATCTCCTCGTCCGCAAAGGCATCGATCACGCGCTCATCAATGCCCTCGTAGTGGCCGCAGACCAGGGTCAGGTTGTCGTACTGGGCCAGCCGCCGGGCGTGCTCCTCGGTATAGCGCTGCCCACCTGCCGTCAGGAATACTATATGCGGCGCAGGCCGTCCCTGTTCCTGCACTTCCTTCTGGACTGCCCGCAGGCAGTCGGCAATGGGCTGGGCATAGAGCACCATGCCGCAGCCGCCGCCATAGGGATAGTCGTCGGTCTGCTTCTGTTTATTCAGGGTGTAGTCCCGGATCTGGTGGCAGTGAGTCTCAATATATCCCTTTTTGGCAGCGCGGCCGATGATGCTGGAATCCAGCACCTGCTGGCACATCTCCGGGAAAAGGGTCACGATGTCCACACGCATCCCCATGGCTCACTCCTCCTCCCGCTCACTGTCAAAATCGTCATCCAGCAGGCCCGGGATGGGGGTGACGAGGAGATAGCCCTCCGGCGGGTTGCGCTCTTTCAAAAAGGCATCCACCCCGGGGAACATATATTCCTTGCCGCTGGGGGCCTTGACGGTGTAGATATCCTGTGCGCCGGGGTGGTCCACGCTGGTCACCACGCCGTACACTTTGCCGGTATCGGCATCCCGCACTTCACACCCGATGAGGTCGGCCACATACCACTTGCCCGCAGGCAGGGTGGCATCGTCACGGTCAAAGTAGAACACCTGCCCCCGCAGGGCACGGGCGGCATCCATATCGCTGACCCCTTCCAGCTGGAGCAGGGCCATCTGCCCCTGGGGGCGGATGGAGGTGATCTTGTAGCACCTGCCGCCCTGGGGGGTGGTGTACAGGCGGCCCACCTTTTTCAGAAAGGCCGCGCCATCGCACCACAGCTCCAGCTTCATCTCGCCGCGCACACCGTGGGTGGTCACCACCTTGCCGGCTTCCAAGTATTTCTGCATTGCTTTTACTCCTTTAGCATCCTCACCCTCTCCGTCATTGCTACGCAATGCCACCTCTCCCGAGGGGAGAGGCCTTGGCAGTCACCACAAAGTTTCTGGTTTTGCCAAGGGCTCCCCCTTTGGGGGAGCTGGACGCGAAGCGGCCTGAGAGGGCGAGCTGCCTAATAATACAAAAAGGCCCCTTGCCTTGCGGCAAAGGGCCCGTAGGGTGCTCAGTCGATCTCAACAAGGACCTTTTCATCGACCCGCACAGCAGCCGCGCGCATCACCACACGAATGGCTTTTGCGATCCGGCCCTGCTTGCCGATGACACGGCCCATATCTCCCTCTGCCACGCTCAGGTGGTAGACGATGGTGCCGTCCTCGCGGGGCTCGTCCACCGTGACCTTGACGGCTTCCTTGTCCTCCACGAGACCGCGGGCAACTGCCAGCAACAGCTCCTGCATGAGTCAGCCCTCCTACTTACAGAATGTTGGACTTCTTCAGCAGAACGCGGACGGTATCGGTGGGCTGTGCGCCGTTGGCGATCCAAGCCTTGGCCTTCTCAGCGTCGATCTTCACCTCAGAGGGCTCCTGGTTGGGATCGTAGGTGCCGATCTCCTCGATGAAACGGCCGTCGCGGGGGAAGCGGCTGTCAGCAACAACAACACGATAGAAGGGAGCCTTCTTAGCGCCAACGCGGCGCAGACGAATCTTAACTGCCATGGTAAATATCCTCCAAAAATGTTTGTGCCCCGTTTGGGGTTTGATTAAATCTATCTGTACAACCCCTGCGGGGTGTATACCTGTGTTTGAAAGAAAACCTCTCCGTCACCTTCGGTGACACCTCCCCCCAGCAGGGGAGGCAAGCTTCAAGGTTTATTTAAGGCCCCGGAAGGCATTGGGGTTGCCCATCATGCCGCCCAGGCGGCGGGCAAAGCCCTTGGGGCTCTTCTTGAACTGCTTCATCATCTTCTGCATCATCTCAAACTGCTTGAGCAGCTTGTTGACATCCTCCACCCGGGTGCCGCTGCCCGCTGCAATGCGGCGCTTGCGCTTGGGGTTGATGATGGAGGGCTTTTCACGCTCTTCCTTGGTCATGGAATAGATCATGGCCTCGATGCGGTCAAAGGCTTTCTCGTCGACCTGGCTGGCATCAATGCCGGACATACCGGGCATCATGCTCAGCATGGCACCTGCACCGCCCATCTTGCGGATCTGCGCAAACTGGGCCAGCATGTCGTTCATATCGAACTTGTTTTCCATCATCCGCCGGGCGGTCTCTTCTGCGGCCTTTTCATCGGCGGCATCCTGCGCCTTCTCAATAAGGCTCAGCACATCGCCCATGCCCAGGATGCGGCTGGCCATGCGGGAGGGATGGAACACTTCCAGATCGTCCAGCTTTTCGCCGGTGCCCTGGAACTTGATGGGCTTGCCGGTGACGCTCAGCACCGAAAGTGCCGCGCCGCCGCGGGTATCGCCATCGGTCTTGGTCAGGATGATGCCGTCGATGCCCACCGTCTCGTTGAAGGTCTTAGCAACATTCACAGCATCCTGACCTGCCATGGCATCCACCACCAGCAGCGTCTCGTCCACGGGGACAGCTTCCTTGATCTGCACGAGCTCCTGCATCAGGACCTCGTCGATCTGCAGACGGCCGGCGGTATCCAGGATCACGATGTCGTTGCCGTAATCCCTGGCGTGGGCCAGCGCCTTGCGGGCGATCTCCGGGGGCTTGGCACCCGGCAGCGTGAACACGGGCGCACCTGCCTGCTTGCCCACCACCTGCAGCTGGTCGATGGCGGCGGGGCGGTAGATATCGCAGGCCACCAGCATGGGGCGGCGGCCCTGCTTGATGAAGTATTTGGCAAGCTTGGCTGCGTGGGTCGTTTTACCGTTGCCCTGCAGGCCGCAGAGCATGATGATGGTCTGACCCTTGTTCTTGACGATCAGGCGGGGGGCTTCCTCGCCGCCCATCAGGGCAACGAGCTCCTCGTTGACGATCTTGACCACCTGCTGGGCGGGGGTCAGGCTCTCCATGACCTCCTGACCCATGGCGCGCTCGGAGACCTTGGCACAGAAATCCTTGGCAACCTTGTAGTTGACATCGGCTTCCAGCAGGGCCATCCGCACCTCGCGCATGGCGGCTTTGATGTCGGCCTCGGTCAGCTTGCCGTGGCCGCGCAGCTTTTTGAACACACCGGCAAGGCGGTCGGTCAAAGATTCAAATGCCATGTTCGGTGCTCCTCTCAAAATAGTAATGGTGTCAGCTCTCGTTGACTTCGTCGATGGAGCGGATCAGCCCCAGCATCTTGTTCAGCGTTGCTGCATACTCAGTGGTGGTGAGCCTGGCATAGGGGCCGGTGCACTCGAACCGCGCGTCAATGACCAGCTGTTCCAGTTCCTCCAGCTTTTCCTGCACCCGGCGGTAGCGGCCTGCAAAGCCCACCTTGGCTTCCAGCTCTTTCAGGGTGGTCTCGCCATGCTTGATGGCATCCCGTGCGCCCTGACGGGTGATCCCGAAGTTTTCCCCGATCTCACTGAGGGAGAGGTCGTCGTTGTAATACTGGTTCAGCATCTCGCGCTGCTTGGGCGTGAGCACCTCGCCATAAAAATCGAGCAGATAGCCCATTTCAAAGTCTTTTGCCATGATGCGTTCTGCCCTGACCTCCGTTTGTTGTAAAGTTCATTTGCTTTACATACGGAGTATAGCAGACATTCTTTTCCTTGTCAAGGCTTTTTTCCATCACTCTGCTGATTTTTCAGCAGATTTTTCTCCATTTTGTCCAATTGCGGCTTGACGCTGGGCACAGGATGCGCTACCTTATAGGTATTAAACCTCTCAGTCTAGGCCTGATGGCTTTGCCAGCCCCCCTCTAACAGGGGAGCCCTTGGCATGGCAGACAGTTCTGTGCTGACTGCTCAGGTTTGCGTAAGGGAGGAGTTTCGTGGCGATCTATCCAAACATCTACCAGACCCTGGTCCCCTGTCCGATTGTGGAGCTGCGGGGCTATCTTGCCGCCTGCGGGCTCAAAGGGCGGCTGTATGCTTACCTTGATTATAATGGGCCCACCGGCACGTCCCGCGATTCGGTGGCCGAGGGGATGCTGGCCCTTGCGGCGGAAAAGCACAAGCTGCTCCCGGGCCAGCCCATCATTGAGGCGGCCTCCGGCTCCTTTGCCATGGCGCTGGCCCTTGCCGGGCGGACGGCGGGCCACCCTGTGGTGCTGACCATGCCGGAGGATGCCCCGGCCCTGCGGCAGGAATACCTGCTCCGGCTGGGGGCACAAATCCTGCATTCCCCCGCCCAGCGGGGCCTTGCGGGGGCCCGGGCGCTGGCAGAGACCACCGCCGCCGAAAAGGGCTGGTACTATATGAACTGGCTTGCCAATGACGATAACCCCGAATACCATCGCCGGGTGACCGGCCCCGCCATCGTGCAGGCCATCTCCCGGGAGGGCCGCAGTCTCGTGGACACCATCACCGTCGGCGTGGGCAGCGCGGGCACCATCACCGGCGTAGGCGAGACCATCAAGGCCTGGACCAACGATGTCCGCATCGTGGCCGTGGAGCCCTTTGAAAATCAGGCTCTGGGCGGCGGCTTCACTGGCGGGCACGGCATCCCGGATATCGGCTACGGCATCGTGCCGGGCAATTACAACGCCTATGTTGTGGATAATGTAGCCGCCGTTACCAGCACCGATGCCAACCGCGCTGCACAGCGGGTCCTTGCCACCGATGCCATTCCCGCCTCCCCTGCCGCCGGTGCAGCCCTCCACGCCGCCGCACAGCTGATCGCCACCGGCACCAGCCGCTCGGCACTGGCCATCTTCAGCGGACGGCAGGCATTTAATCTATAAAGAAAAGAGAGTTCCAAATGACCAAGGATATGACGACCGGCCCGATCACACCGCTGCTGGTCAATTTCACCATTCCCCTCGTGCTGGGCAACCTGTTCCAGCTGACTTATAACGCCGTAGACAGCATCATTGTCGGCAAATTCGTGGGCGAGGATGCCCTTGCCGCCGTGGGCACCTCCAACCCGCTGATGACGCTGGCGATTTTGTTCATCAACGGTGTCTGCCTGGGTGCAGGCATCCTTGTCAGCCTGGCGTTCGGGGCAGGCAACACCGAGCTGGTGGAGCGTCAGGTCTCCACCACCGCCATTTCAGGCTCCGTCTTTTCCCTGGTGTTCTCGCTGACCTGTGTGATTTTGGCAAATCCGCTGCTCCGTCTGCTGCAGGTGCCGGAAGAGATCCTTCCCATCGCTGTGAACTACCTGCGCATCGTGTTCGGCGGGCTGCTGTTCACCTTCTTTTATAATTTCCTCGCCGCTACCATGCGTGCGCTGGGCGACAGCAAAAGCGCGCTGTACTTCCTGATGATCAGTTCGGTGCTGAACATCGGCGGCGACCTGTTCTTTGTTGAGGTGCTGGATTGGGGCTCCGAGGGCTGTGCCCTTTCCACCGTGCTGAGCGAAGCGCTCTGCTGCGTGTTCTGCCTGATCTATATCCGCTGGAAGGTCCCTGTGTTGCAGCTGGGCAGGCGCTGGTTCATTTTTGACTCCTCGCTGCTGAAAAAGACCATCAGCTACGGCTGGACCAGCGCCATGCAGCAGGCCACCGTTCAGCTGGGCAAGATCGCCATTCAGGCCATCGTGAATACCATGGGTGTCAGCGCCATGGCCGCCTTTGCCGCCGCAGGCCGCATCGATGACTTTGCCTATGTGCCCCAGCAGAACATCGGCCATGCCACCACCACCCTGATGGCCCAGAACCGCGGCGCGGGCAAAAAAGACCGTGTCCGCGCCAGCTTCTTCTGCGGCCTGAAGCTGGAGTTCCTCTACGCCATTTTTATCACCGCTGTCTGCTTCTTCTTTGCCGAGCCCATCATCCGGCTCTTCGTCACCGATGCCGCCGTGGTGCATCTGGGGGTGCGCTTTTTGAAGCTGGTCTCCCTGTTCTATCTGATGCCCTCGCTGACCAACGGCATCCAGGGCGGCTTCCGCGGCCTGGGCGACCTCAAGATCACCCTGAACAGCAGCACGCTCAACATGGCAGGCCGTGTGGCGGCCGCTGCCGTCTTTGTGCTGCTGATGAAGATGGATATCGAGGCCCTGCCGTACAGCTATGTTGTGGGCTGGATCCTCATGCTGGTCTATGAAGCCCCCATGATGGTGAAGTATCTGCGGAAGGGCGAGCTGTAAGCCTGACACCGCCCCGGGCAGACCCATGCTCTCACTCTGCCCGCTCGATCTCCCGGTACAGCCAGTCCAGTGCATCAGAAATGCCGCCCAGCTGATCGATGAGCTTTTCCTTCACGGCCTTTTTGCCGTCCAGCATGGTGCCCACGTCCATCACCAGCTCACCGGTGCGGAGCATCAGCTCTGAGTAGCGCTCTGCCGTAATGCCGCTGTGGCCCGCCACAAAGCCGGTGATGCGCTCCTGCATCTGCTCGAACCACCGCATGGTCTGGGGCACGCCCAGAATCATGCCGGAGTGGCGGACCGGGTGCACCGTCATGGTCGCCGTGGGCACGATAAAGCTGCGCCGGGCGCTGACTGCCAGCGGGATGCCGATGGAGTGGCCCCCGCCCAGCACGACCGTGGCACTGGGCTTTGAGATGCTGGCAATGAGTTCTGCCAGCGCCAGCCCGGCCTCCACGTCCCCGCCCACGGTATTGATGAGCACCAGTAGGCCCTCCACAGCGGGGTCCTCCTGCACTGCCACCAGCTGCGGGATCACATGCTCATACTTGGTGGTCTTCTGGCCCTGCGGGGCCTCCACATGGCCCTCGATCTGGCCGATCACGGTCAGGCAGTGGATGGCATGGGGGCCGCGGGTGCGCCACACCGTTCCCAGATCTTCCAGCTGCTCTTTCTCCAGCCGCTGCTGTTCGGTGGTTTCCTTTTCATATTCCGGCATGTTGGCTCCTCCTCAGGGTGTTTTTTTCAGTGTTCCCGGGGATCGAAGCAATATGCGGCGGCTAAGATTTCTTTACTTTGAAAAAAATTGGCCCAGAGGATTTGACATTCTGTCTCATTGCAGTATACTTTATACTAAGAATAAGATTGACAAGTATATATCATTATTGTTCATAAACTGTCTTAACTGCCGGTGCACCTTGCAGGGCGCAAAGAGACCGGCATTCCCTTTGGATGAAAGGAGAACCATTTCCATGAACAATCCCGGCAAAGCTTCCCTTCCGGTGATCAAGCGCCTGCCCAAGTACTACCGTTACCTGCGGACGCTGAAGAACGACGGCATCACCAGCATCTCCTCCCGCGAGCTGGCCGCCCAGATGGGCACCACGGCCTCTCAGGTGCGGCAGGATTTCAACTGCATCGGCGACGTGAACGGCCGCCAGGGCATCGGCTACTCGGTGGAGAACCTGCTTTCCATCCTGGAGCATCTGCTGTTCGGCAACGGTGACCTGCTGCCCACCATCCTCATCGGCTGCGGCCGGTTGGGCAAGGCAGTCAGCCGCTTCATCACCACCGACACCAACGGCTACAAGCTGATCGCCGCCTTTGACAATTCCCCCAGCGAGGTGGGCAAAGAGATCAACGGCATCCAGATCTTACACGTTGACGAGCTGGAGGCCTTCTGCGCAGAGCATAAGCCTGAGGTGGCTGTGTTCTGTGTGCCCCGCAGCGGTGCGGAAGAGCTCAGCGGCCGACTGGTCGAACTGGGCATCAAAGGCTTCTGGAACTTCTCCCACTACGACCTGTCGGTGCCCTACCCCGAAGTGGTGGTGGAGAACGTCCACCTGGGCGACAGCCTGATGAGCTTGGGTTACCGCCTGCGCAATCAGGACTGATCTATTCTTATAGCATATCACAGAAAACAGGCAGCCCTCTCCCCCCGAACGAGCAGAGAGGGTTGCCTTTTTATGAGGAGATCAACTATGGCGAAGCTATACTTCCGATACGGTGCCATGAACAGCGGCAAAAGCACTGCGCTGATGCAGGTGGCCCACAACTACGAAGAGCAGGGGATGCGGGTGCTGATCCTGAAGCCCCAGGTGGATACCAAGGGCGGCGGCGAGCTGGTCAGCCGCCTGGGCGTGCGCCGCAGGGCCGACCTGCTCATTCCGCCCGAGGTGGATGTGTTCGAGGCCGTGCGCGCCGCTTCTGCCGGGGAGCAGCCGCTGGCCTGTGTTCTCTGCGACGAGAGCCAGTTCTTTACCCCGGCACAGGCCGAGCAGCTGTTCATGGTCACGGTAGACCTGAACATCCCGGTCATCTGCTACGGCCTGCGGTCAGACTTCTCCCTCAAGGGCTTCCCCGGCTCCACCCGTCTGCTGGAGCTGGCCCACACCATTGAGGAGATGAAGACCATCTGCACCTGCGGGCGCAAGGCCACCTGCAACTGCCGCAGGGTCAATGGGGAGTTCGTCTTTGAGGGCGAGCAGGTCGCCATCGATCTGGAAAACGATGTGCAGTACGTCAGCATGTGCCCCCAGTGCTATTTCAAGGCACGGCGGGCGTTTTACGCCAAACGGAACGCACAGTAAGTGTCGATCTCCGGCAGGCACAGGAGCCACCCTTCCTGCATGAGAGCCCAGATTTCCCAAACGTTTTTTACAGTTTTCAGAGCGCTGCCCGGCTGGGCAGCGCTCTTTTTTGCCTGCCGCCTTCCAAAGTGATATATCAGTTGTATCCCACGGCGAACGTTTTTTGCACAATTGATATATCAGTTTATAAAATAGCGATATCGTCACTTTTTTCACATGTTGTATACAACATTATACCGTCAATTTCGCAAAAAGTTACAAAACCATTGCAATTTTAGAGGTTCTGCCACACTCTCCCGGCCCGTTTCTATGCAATCTATCCAATTATGCAGATTGCATATTTTTTCGCTCCAAGTTTATTCATTTCGGCAATGCCGTCAAATCGCTGCAAATCACAAGAGCAATATTTGTTCGTTTTTTGTCCGTATCACTTCAATTTACATCTTTCTTTTTCCCATCCCTTTTGTTATCATATTTGTATACAACGAGCCTTGTGCAGAAAGGCCCGCTCGATGTTTTTTGATTTATTAGGAGGAGAACAACAATGAGCAAGGCAATTTCCCGTCGTGATTTCCTGAAGGTCACCGGTGCTGTTGGTGCAGCTGGTCTGCTGGCTGCCTGCGGCGGCAATGGCGGCGCTGCTTCCAGCACCGCTTCTTCCGCAGCCGAGGCTGCTTCTGTGGCTGGCCTGAGCAGCGATCCCGTTACCCTGACCATGAGCTGGTGGGGCGGCGAGTCCCGCCACAACGCTTACCAGGAGGCCCTGAAGGCTTTCTCTGCTGAGCACACCACCATCACCGTCAACCCCACCTTCGCTGCATGGTCCGGCTGGGAGGACACCATGTCCACCAAGTTTGCAGGCGGCGTGGCTGAGGATGTCTGCCAGATCAACTGGAACTGGCTGTACAACTACTCCGGCAACGGCCAGACCTTCCTGGATCTGAACAGCGTCACCGATTACCTGGATATGTCCCAGTGGGACGACGCAAAGCTGGGTGCCTGCAACGTTGCAAATGCACAGCAGTGCGTGCCCATCTCCATGACCGGCCGTATCTTCTACTGGAACATGACCACCTTTAACAAGGCCGGCATCACCGAAGTTCCCGCCACTGAGGATGACCTGTTTGCAGCAGGCAAGGCTTTCCAGGAGAAGCTGGGCGATGATTACTATCCCCTGCACCTGGGCGCATACGACCGTATGATCCTGATGGTGTTCTACCTCGAGTCCAAGTACGGCAAGGACTGGGCAGATCCCACCACCTCTACCCTGAACTACACCGCTGACGAGATCGCCGAGGGCATCGACTTCATCAAGAGCCTGGTCGACGGCCACGTCATCATGCCGCTGCCCACCTACTACGGTGCAAACGGCGACGGTGCTACCCACCAGTCCAACGAGTGGATCACCGGCAAGATCGCCGGCATCTTCGAGTGGGATTCCGCTGCTTCCAAGTACCAGGACGCTCTGGACGAGGAGAACAAGCCCGGCTTCACCGTTGGTGAGGAGATCAAGTTCGGCGATTACAACGGCGGCTTCTCCAAGGTCTCCATGGGCATGGCCATCACCAAGACCTGCAAGAACCCCGCTGAGGCTGCTACCCTGATCGAGTACCTGTGGAACGGTGACGGCGCTGCCATCATGGGCTCCGAGTGCGGTGTCCCCGCTTCCAAAGCTGGTCTGGCTACCGCTCAGGCTGCCGGTAAGATCAACGAGCTGGTCGCCGAGGCAAACGGCAAGGTCATGAGCTTTGTTTCCTGCCAGCTGGATCCCCTGTTCGAGTCTTCCGATCTGAAGGCTACCGGCACCGGCATCTATCAGGAAGTGTTCGATACCGTTGACTACGACAACAAGAGCGGTGCAGATGTTGTTGACACCCTGCTGGATGGCATGTCTGCTGTTGGCTACACTGTCTGATCTTCTTTGCTGACCTGAGTTAAACTACATATCAGGGGCATCGTCCACCCGTAGGCCCGATGCCCCTTTTTTCTCAGGTACAGGTTACAATTCTCTGACAAATCTGTTGCCAAAGTGTGACATAAGGTTTGTTGCACTGATTTTCACCAAAGGAGGATCCCCGGATGAAAGAAAGCAAAGCGCCCTCTCTCGGGCGTACCCCCGCACAGAAGTTCCTGGATAAATGGCAGGGTCTGATCTACCTGATCCCCTGGATCATCGGCTTTATCGTGTTCAAGGCCATCCCCTTCGGTCAGTCGCTGTATTACAGCTTCACCGACATGAACTTCTTCAACGGCATCCACCAGTACGGCGTGATGAACTACGTCACCGCCTTCTCTGATGCCAAGGTCACCAAGGCTCTGGTCACCACCTTCAAGTACGCCTTCATCACCGTGCCCCTGAAGCTGATCTTTGCTCTGTTCATTGCATACATCCTGAACTTCAAGATCGCCTGCGTGAACCTGTTCCGTACCGTTTACTACATCCCGTCCATTCTGGGCGGCTCCGTTGCCATCGCCGTGCTGTGGAAGGCCGTTTTCCGTGATGACGGTCTGGTCAACACCATCATCCGCGCCATCACCTTCGGCCACGCACAGGGCCCCTCCTGGCTGAGCGACCCCAACTATGCGCTGTGGATCATCTGCTTCCTGCGCATCTGGCAGTTTGGCTCCGCCATGGTGCTGTTCCTGGCCGCCCTGAAGGGCGTGCCCGCAGACCTGTACGAGGCTGCCACCATTGATGGTGCTGGTAAGTGGAAGCAGTTCTTCTCCATCACTGTTCCCATGATCACCCCCATCATCTTCTACAACCTGGTCACTCAGATCTGCCAGGCTTTCCAGGAGTTCAACGGCCCCTTCATCATCACCAATGGCGGCCCGCGCAACTCCACCACCCTGATCTCCATTCTGGTTTACAACTACGCCTTCAAGTCCAACCAGATGGGCATGGCTTCCGCTCTGGCCTGGATCATGTTCGTGATCGTCTGCATCCTCACGATCATCGCCTTCACCAGCCAGAAGAAGTGGGTCTACTACTCGGATGAAAGGTAAGGTGTGACAGTATGGGAATGAAAGCATCCAACGCCATTGCGACGTTTTTTAAGTATCTTGTCCTGATCCTGGTGGGCCTGATCATGATCTATCCCCTGCTGTGGATGGTCAGCGCTACCTTTAAGGACAACAGCGAGATCTTTGCAGGCATCGGCCTGTGGATCAAGAACCCCACCCTGGAGGGCTACAAGAACGCGCTGAACAACTTCGGCGGTTCCATCAACATCCTGCAGGCCATGCTGAACACTTATTCTTATGTTCTGCCCAAGGTCATCTGCACGGTGGTCTCCTCCTGCATTGCAGCCTACGGCTTTGGCCGTTTCGACTTCCCGGGCCGGAAGATCCTGTTCAGCATCATGCTGGCCACCCTGTTCCTGCCTCAGGTCGTTCTGAACGTTCCTCAGTTCCTGCTGTACACCAAGTTCGGCTGGGTCAACAGCCCGTTCTATCTGGCCATCTGGGTCCACACTGCATTTGCAACTGAGACCTACTTTGTTTACCAGCTGGTGCAGTTCATGCGCAATGTCCCGCGCGATCTGGACGAGGCTGCCGCCATTGATGGCTGCAACTCCTTCCAGACCCTGTACAAGGTCATTGTCCCCATGCTGATGCCCGCTCTGGTGTCCTGCGCACTGTTCCAGTTCATGTGGAGCTGCAACGACTTCATGGGCCCCCTGCTTTACGTGCAGACCCCTGCAAAGTACCCCATGTCCCTGTTCGTCAAGCTGTCCATGGACGGTGATACCGGCTTTGCCTGGAACCGTATCCTGGCCCTGTCCCTGATCTCCATCCTGCCGCAGCTGATCGTTTTCTTCTGTGCACAGGATCAGTTCGTCGAAGGTATCTCCGCCGGTGCTGTCAAGGGCTAAGCACCCCCTCTGCGGACAGAACCATTGACTTTCGATGAATAAGCAACGCCCCCTGTGCTGCGCACAGGGGGCGTTGTTCTTATCCGCGGTGGCTCTTGCGGTATTGCAGCGGCCCCGTTCCCATCGTCTCGCGGAACACGCGGCGGAAATGGGCGGCGGAGGCAAAGCCAGTCTGCTCGGCCACAGCACTGATGTTCAGGTCGGTGCTCTCCAGCAGGCGCTGGGCAGCCTCGATGCGGCGGCCATTGATGTAATCCACAATGGACTGGCCCGTGACCCGCCGGAACAGCCGGCTCAGGTAATAGGGCGACAGGTAGAACCGCGCAGCCACATCTGTCAGGGAGAATTTCTGCTGGTAGTTGGCTGCAAGGTAAGCGCAGATCTGCTCCACCGTCTCGTTGCGGGGGCGGATGTCCTGCCTTTCACTGCGGCACTCCTGCTCCACATAGTGCAGGATGAGGGCCAGATAGATCATGCCGGGGCTTTCCGGCTCGTTTTCGGCGCTCTGCATCATGCCCAGCAGAGTGCGCAGGCGGCCTAACCACTGCACCGGGCCGTACAGAGCCGTTTGTTCTCCCGGCTCAAACAGCGGCATGAAATCCCGCTGCATCAGGTTCTTGAGCACCGGGAGAACGCCCGCCGGGAACCGGCAGCCGATGAGCTCAGGGGCAATGTGGCCCGCCTGCTGCAGCAGGCCCCCGCCGGGGCCCAGCAGCAGCACACAGCCCGGGTTCACCAGCAGGCTCTCACCGCCCCGCACCAGCGTAAAGCTGCCGCCGGACACCAGAATGATCCGGCAGATCTCCTCCTCCTCAGCCAGCTCATACTGGCCGGTCTGGAACCGCAGCGCCGTTGCCGTTACCCGGCCGCTCCATTTTTCCCGTTCCGCTTTCATCCGCACACCCCATTCAACAGTTTCTTTTCCTCAGTGTACCATGCCCGCCACCTGCGGGCAACCCATAAATCTTTCCACATCCAAGGAGGCATCCTGTTTATGAAGCTTTCCCTGATTCGTTCCATGACCCGCAGTGCCGTGTTTGAGCTGGAAAACGGCCTGTGCTACCGTCCGGCACATCCCTTCACCGTTCAGCTGAACGGTGAGACGGTGTACGAGGCGTGCAACACCAACGTGTTCTCCCTGTTCAGCCTGCTGCCCGGCACCCCCTACACGGTTGCCGTGCAGGCCGAGGGTGAGACCCTGACCCTCGATTTCACCACCGAGGCCGAGACCTTCTTTGTAGACGCATCCCGTTACGGCCTGGTGGCCGACGGCACCACCGACAACACCGGCAAACTGCAGGCCGCCCTTTCCACCTGCCCCAAGGGCGGCACGGTCTATCTGCCCGCCGGGCGCTACCGCACCTCCAGCCTGTTTATGAAGAGCTGCACCACCCTCTACCTGGAAAAGGGCGCTGTGCTGCTGGGCGACAACGACCGCACCCACTACCCCATCCTGCCCGGTGTCATTCCCAGTGAGAACGAGGTGGATGAATACTACCTGACCGGCTGGGAGGGCAACCCGCTGGATAGCTTTGCCGGCCTGCTGAACATCACGCAGGTGCACGACGTGGTGGTGACCGGCGAAGGCACGCTGGACTGCGATGCCCAGAACGGCGACTGGTGGATCAATCAGAAGGTCAAGCGGATCGCATGGCGGCCCCGCGCGGTGGCTGCGGTGGACAGCGAGAATGTCTGCCTCCACGGCATCACAGTGCAGAACAGCTACTCCTGGACCATCCACCCCATCTTCGTCAAGCACCTGGACCTGCTGAACTTCAACATCAACAACCCCTACAACGCCCCCAACACCGACGGCATCGACCCCGAGAGCTGCGAGTACATCCGCATCATCGGCGCGAACATCCACGTGGGTGACGACTGCATTGCCATGAAGGCCAGCAAGGTATTCCTGGGCATGAAGCTGAAAAAGAGCTGCGAGCACACTGTGATTCGGAACTGCCTGCTGGACAAGGGCCATGGCGGCATCGTCATCGGCAGCGAGATGAGCGGCGGCGTGAAGGATATGGTGGTGACCCAGTGCCTGATGGACCACACCGACCGCGGCCTGCGGGTCAAGACCCGGCGCGGCCGCGGCAACACCGCCGTCATCGACGGGCTGGTGTTCCGCAACGTGGAGATGCGCGGTGTCAAGGCTCCCTTTGTCATCAATATGTTCTATTTCTGTGACCCGGACGGCCACAGCCCCTATGTCCAGTGCCGCGATGCCATGCCGGTGGATGAGTACACCCCCAGGCTGGGCACCCTGACCATGGAGGATATCGTGGCCACCGATGCACAGTTCGCGGGCTGCTACTTCGACGGCCTGCCTGAGCAGCCCATCGAGCGCATCTCCATGAAGAACGTCACCATCACCTTTGACCCCAATGCTGAAGCCGGTCAGGCTGCCATGGCGGACAACCGCCCCAACGTGAAAAAGCTGGCCATCTACGCGGAGAACGTCAAGGAGATCGACCTGCACAACGTCAAGATCACCGGCTACGAGGGCGAGCGCCTGCGCTTTGCCAATGTCGGCCATTTCGAGGAGGACTGACCCATGACCCATGAAGAAATTCTCACCCTGCTGGGCGACTATGTGGACTACCTGATCGCCAATTCCAGCGCCGAGGCCCCCATGTGGAACATTGAAAAGGTGCGCAGCGGCAAGCCCAACAAGTGGAACTACATCGACGGCTGCATGATCACGGCCTGCCTGAGCCTGTACAAGACCACCGGGGACGAGAAGTACCTGAGCTTCTCCAAGGACTTCATCGACTTCTTTGTGCAGGAGGATGGTTCCATCAAGACCTATGACCCCAAAGAGTACAACCTGGACAACGTGAATCAGGGCAAGAACCTGTTCACCCTGTACGACATCTTCGGGGACGAGAAGTACCGCCGGGCCATTGACACCATCCGCAGCCAGCTGCTCACCCAGCCCCGCACCAAGGAGGGCAACTTCTGGCACAAGGATATCTACCCCTGGCAGGTCTGGCTGGACGGCACCTATATGGCCCAGCCCTTCTACATGGAGTACGAGACCCGCTACAACAAGATGCAGGGCTGCATTGACAGCTACAAGCAGTTTATGAACATCAAAAAGCACATGCGGGACGAAAAGACCGGCCTGTACTACCACGGCTACGACGAGAGCCGCCAGATGTACTGGGCTGACCCCGTGACCGGCTGCAGCCCCAACTTCTGGCTGCGGGCCATGGGCTGGTTCATGGTGGCCATGGTGGATGTGCTGGAGCGGATGGACGAGCAGCTGTACAACGAGTACCGCGGCATCATGGCACAGCTCCGCCAGACCATTGAGGATGTGCACAAGTTCCAGGACGAGGAGACCGGCATGTTCTGGCAGGTGATGGATCACCCCGGCGTGGAGGGCAACTACCTTGAGACCAGCGGCACCGCCCTGTTTGCCTATGCGGTGCTCAAGGGCGTGCGCCTGGGCTACCTGCCCAAGCGGATGGCTGCCTGGGCTGAGAAAGCCTTCTACGGCACCTGTGACAGGTACCTCTCCAAGAACCCGGACGGCAGCCTGCAGCTGGATGGCATCTGCCTGGTGGCAGGTCTGGGCGGCAAGGATCACCGCGACGGCTCCCTGGCCTACTACTTCAGTGAGCCTGTGGTCTGCAACGATGCCAAGGGCGTAGGCCCCCTGGTGCTGGCCTACACCGAGATGATCGCCCGCAAGTAACACACGAGCTTACAGCAAAAAGCGAACCGCCATGGTGACAGTTGCCATGGCGGTTCGCTTTTACACTTTTTCTTCGAGCACCCATCGTCCGGGTGCACATTCAGTATACCCGGACAAGTGCCCCCTGTAAAAGGTATCTTTTGTATTGCTGTGATATGTTTTTTGTATGGCTCACACTTCCGTGTGGGAGGCCGCGCTGCTGTCCTCATTTTCCTCATCGAGGTCCGGGCCGGTGCCCTCGTCCAGATCAAGGCGCAGGCGGTCGCTTTCCGCATCATCCAAGTCCCGCTCCTGCCGGGCATCGTATTCGATCCAGAACTCCTCCCGGTGCAGGGCAAAATCAAAGGCTGCCATCAGGCAG
This sequence comes from Faecalibacterium sp. Marseille-Q0746, assembly GCF_017377595.1. Lineage (NCBI taxonomy): Bacteria > Bacillati > Bacillota > Clostridia > Eubacteriales > Oscillospiraceae > Faecalibacterium > Faecalibacterium sp. Marseille-Q0746. The sequence goes on from NZ_JAFREI010000008.1 coordinate 47,187, forward strand.
GCCCCGCCAAAGGCGCTGACCATCAGCACGATGCAGAGGAACACCGAGAGGAAATCGTACTTCCAGCGCTGAGGCCTTGCGGCAAAATACAGCACCTCGCACCCCAGCAGGATCAGCCCTGCCGCCGGGGCGATCTTCAGCGCAAGGTCCCAGTTGAAATGCGGCACAAAGAAATAGCAGAGGAACAGCACGCCGCAGACGATCAGGCAGACACCCAGCGTCAGGGTGCCCACCCGGCGCACCGGGGCGCTCTCCGGGGCTTTGGGGGCCGGGCGCTCTGCTGTGTTATTCTTCTTCTCGTCCATTGTCTTCATCCTCCGGGTCAAGGGTCACCTCGCCGGTCGTATCCGGCTCTGCCTTGCGGGCAAAGTGATCCAGTAGGCTGGGCATCTTCTTTTCGGGCTGATACTCCTGAAAATCGGTTTCCTCCGGTGCAGCTTCCGGAGCAGCCTTCTTTGCCCTGGGGCCCCGCACCAGCCAGATGCCGCACAGGATCAGCGCCACGCAGAGCACCACCTCGGGCAGTTGATCCATCACCAGATAGATGGCCCGCCACACCGGAGCCTTCTGGCCCCAGCGCCACAGAATATCGCCCAGCGTGTTCATAATGATCTGCTCGTAGGCGATCAGCGCACCGATGGCGATCAGGCACCAGCCCACCAGCTTGTGGCTGTCCATCATCATCCGGGCAAGACGCTTATCCTGCGGGTCGAAGTGGACCAGATAATCGTCCTCCGGGGCGGTGCCCATGCTGATCTGGGCACGCAGGTTGAAGGTGTCGAAAAAGCTGTACATGAACACCACCAGCAGCGCAAACGCGATGGGCGGGATCAGCATGGCTGCCATGCTGATGGCAGCCGCCATCAGCATCAGCGAAAGGCCGCGCTTCATATATCCCTGATACATCTGGCCCGCGCCCGGGATAAAGGCGAACAGCAGGGTCAGGATGCCATTTTTCTTCATAATCGTTCCCTCATTTCTCTGTATTCGGGGTGTTACCCGCGATCTTATCGGTCACATCCGTGAGCAGCTTGTGGAGCAAAGAGGAGCCTTCGCCGGCATAGCGGCGGTCCTGTTTTGTCTCCACGGGTCTCCCCAGCTGTTCCGGCGCGGACTGCGGTCGGTCGTCCTCAATGGGACGGTATTGCGGGGTGTTCTCCGGGGCCGGGTCATTCTGGCCGGGTTCCCAGAGCTGGCTCTGGTCGGTCTCCAGCACGGTCTCCCGCCCGGCACCATACTGGATGATCTGCTGCAGCGCCCCGCTCCGCCACAGGGTCAGGGCCAGCACAGCGGCTACACCGGCCACGGCAGCCCTGCCATAGGTATTCTGCATCAGGCGGGCCCAGATCGTGCCCATCACCGCGCCCTGCACACTCTTTGGCGGTTTTTCCAGTGCATCGGCGGTCAAAAGGGCCGTGTAACGGTCCATGCACTGGTCACAATAGGAGAGGTGTTCGGCGGCTTCCAGCCTGCCCAGCTCATCCAGCTGGCCGTCCATCATGGCCCGGAAGCCCGCGTCGGTCATGCAGCCATCTTCACGAAACAATTCCATCTTCGCTCCTCCTTTCCTGACGGATCTGCTCCGCCAGCATTTTCTTTGCCCGGTAGATCTGCGCCTCCACCGTCTTTTGGGGCCTGCCGCAGAGGGCTGCCGCCTCGGCGGCGGTGCGGCCCTCCAGCAGCATCAGGCGGCAGGGGGTGCGGTACGGCTCCCGCATCCCCAGGATCTTCCCGGTCAGGGTCTCCTCGCTCATGGCATCCAGCACCTGCTGCTCCGGGTCGGAGCCGGGCGGCGCGCCTTCCAGTGCAAGGATATCATCTCCCGGGGTGTTCACCCGGCGCACCCACGCACTGCGCAGGTAGTCCTTGGCTTTGTTGGAAGCGATACGCGCCAGCCACTGCTTTTCGTACCCGGGCGGGCAGCGGTCAATGGCCCGCCATGCGGCCAGAAAGGTTTCCTGTGCCAGATCCTGGGCATCGCCCTCGTCTGGCACCAGCTGGTGGCAGACCGTGTAGACCAGCCCCTGATACTGCCGCACCAGCGCATTGAATTCCAGTGTTGTCAACGGTCCGCATCCCTCCTTTCCTGCCGCTCTGTAATTGAATACGAAACAGAGCGCGGTTTTCCTGCAAAAATTTTGAAAAATAAAAACGGATAATCCTCTCCGGCATTGCGCTGCTTGGCTCCCCTATTAGGGGAGCTGGCGCAAAGCGCCTGAGAGGTTCTTCTTTTGCAATGCCTCAAGTTATGCTATACTATTACTACTATAGCACAAGAAGGAGGCGGTTTCCATGGATAGAAGCACCAAACAGGCCCTGCTGCAGGCGCTTTCGGCGGCAGAGGGAGCCTATATCTCAGGCCAGCAGCTGGCCGAAGCGCTGGGCGTGAGCCGCGCGGCTGTCCACAAGGCGGCACAGGCGCTTTTGGCCCAGGGATACGCGCTGGATTCCGCCCCGCGCCGGGGCTACCGGCTGGCAGGCGGTGACCCCTTCTGCGCCGAAGCAGTGGGCCCCTACCCCGCCCCCATTCACATCTACGACACGCTGCAAAGCTCCAACCTGACGGCCAAGCAGCTGGCACTGGGCGGTGCACCCCACGGCACGCTGGTGCTCACGGCCCATCAGCAGGCGGGGCGCGGGCGGCTGGGGCGGCGGTTTGAAAGCCCTGCCGGGAAGGGGGTCTACCTCTCCCTCATCCTGCGGCCCACCCTTTCTGCTGCCGATGCCCAGAGCGCGACCATCAGTGCAGCGGTGGCCGTGGCCCGGGCTGTCAAGGCCCTGTGCGGGCTGGAACTGGGCATCAAATGGGTGAACGACCTTTACTATCAGGGCCGCAAGGTCTGCGGCATCCTGACCGAAGCCGGGACCGACATGGAGAGCGGCCAGCTGGAATGGCTGGTGGTGGGCATCGGCCTCAACCTGACCACCTCCCCTGCCGATTGGCCCGAGGAGCTGGCCCGCACGGCAGGCAGCCTTTACCCCGGCGGGCCCGCACCCGTGAGCCGGGCGGTGCTGGCCGGGGCCATTGCCCGGGAGCTGCTCTCCCTCTGCCCGGCCTTCGACTGTCTGGACGAGTACCGGGCCCGCTGTTTTGTGCCGGGCCACTGGGTCACCGTCTGCACCGGGGCCGAGACCTATGCCGCAAAGGCCCTTTCCATTGACGATGCGGGCCGTCTGGTGGTGGAGCGCGAGGGCGGCAGGCAGATTGCCCTGCAGCACGGCGAGGTCAGCATCCGGCCCACCTCCACAATATAAAAAATGACCCCTTCCGCCACGCCGACGCATGACGGAAAGGGTCATTTTCTTTTAAGAGATATGTACCGCTTCCAGCACCCTGATGCCCTCCTGCTCCATCACGTCGCGCAGGGCCTCGAGGTAGCCGGGCTTGTCCACCTTGTTCTCAATGCAGCAGGTCAGCACGCCGTGCAGGCTGGTGACCTCCATTGCAAGGGATGCGCCGTCCGGCAGCACCCAGGTCTGGAAATCGGTCAGGTACGCTTCCAGCTCCGGGCTGTGCGGCAGCAGTGGGCTGCCGATGTAGCTGACCCAGAAATCTGCCGGGAAGCCGCTGATGTACTCGCCCATCTGGAACACACGCTTCTTGATCTTGAGCGCGGCCTTCTGCCGGAACACCTGATACACCCAGCCCATCTGTTCGGCCATGCGGAACAGGCGGCGCTCCGGGGTCAGGCTTTCCCGGATCTCATGGTCGAGCCGCTTTGCAAAGCTGTGGAGCCGGGCCTGCGGTTCCAGCCGCAGGGACAGCTGAAAGGACGCAATGCAGTTGTACAGGGCATGCGGCACCCCCAGCGCCGCACGGGTGTCGGCGGCATAGCTGTACACAAGGTCGTTCTTTTCCAGATACCGCTGTGCTGCCTGGCAGGTCAGCCCCATGAGGGCGCTGAAGGGCTTCACGCCCTCCTTCTGCGCCAGATCCACAAGGCTCTGCCTGTCCAGCCGCAGCCGCTGGAAATGGGGCGTGCCCTCGTGGATCTGCAGCACGTCCTTCTGCATGTCGTTGGCCACCTGGCTCTCCGGGTAGCGGGCCAGCAGCTGTTCCACATCGTAGGGCGGGTCAGAGGCAAGGGCCTCGCACACAAAACCGGCGTTGGAGCGCAGGTTGCAGTAGAGCTTGAGCAGCAGGGTGAAAAAGGGCGCGCTGCCCCGGCCATCGGCCAGGAAGTGGAACCAGTCCAGATAGACCGTGTTTCCCTCATAGCCCAGCGAGAAGAGATAATCGTTCGTCTCCTCGGGGATCTTTGGCTGGGTGCTGCCCTGCCGCACACGGCAGGGGGCAGTGTTGGGCTCCAGACGGGCCTCCCGCTTTTCCCACACCACATGGCAGAAATAATACTCTGCCAGCGGGCGGGCCGCATCCAGTGCCTGCTGCAGAAGGGCCGGGGCAACGGCCTCCTTCAGCGTGGCCTGATAGCGGCAGAGGACCTGATTTTCGCGGTAGTAGTAGACGATGCCCTGAAACACCGCACGCTGCTCTGCATTCATCCGGAATTTACCCCGCGTTCTCGGCCAGATAATCGGCCAGATCGCCGATGGTCACAAAGTTGCGCAGCTCCTTTTCGGGGATGCGCAGGCCAAAGGTCTCTTCCAGATCGGCCACGACGGTCAGGATCTCCATAGAGGACAGATCCAGATCATCCATCATCACGCTGTTTTCGTTGACATCCTCGGGCGAGATCTCTGCCACATCCTCCAGAATTGCCAGGATCTGAGACATGATTTCTGCTCTTTCCATCAAAAAATCTTCCTTTCCGTGAGGGATTTTTTATCGCCTGCAAGGGCGCAGTTTCAGTATGCCACGCGCCGGGCCGGTTTAGCCAGCCGGCGGGGCATTCCTGTGTTTTATAATACCTGTTTTATGGAGGAAATGCAACACACCGGCCGCCCGGTTTTGCGCTTTTTTTACAATTTCCGCGCTTACCTGCGCAGCAGCTTGCCCATGGCGTTGCGGGGCAGGGGCTCGGCGCTGAACTCCACTGCCGTGATCCGCTGGTACAGCGGCAGAGTACGGTTCAACCCGGTGATAAAGGCCCGGACCTCCGCCTGCTTTTCCTCGGCACAGCAGATCAGCGCGCCGATCCTTTTGCCCATCTCCTTGACCACGCACTCCTGCACCTCAGGGCAGGCGTTGAGCTTTCTTTCCAGCTCCTCGGGACTGACGTTCTCGCCGGTGCCCAGAATGATCAGGTTCTTCTTCCGGCCCACCATATAGTAATAACCGTCCTCGTCCTCACGGGCCAGGTCGCCGGTGTGGAGCCAGCCGTCTTTGTCGATGATCTCGGCGGTGGCCTCGGGGTCTTTATAGTAGCCCAGCATCACACAGCCGCCCCGGATGCAGATCTCGCCGGTCTCATCCAGCTTGTACTCACAGTGGCCGTCCGGCTTGCCCAGCGCCCGGATATGGGGCTCTGCCTGGGCGTAATTCACCAGACCATCGCCGCAGGTCTCGGTCATGCCGTAGCACTGGGTGATGTACATGCCGTTTTCCACCAGACCCAGCAGCAGCTCGCTGTCGAACATGGCAGAGCTGCCGCAGGGGTTCCACAGGCCGTTCAGCTTATCGGCGCGGCCGCGCTTAACATCCTTGTAGATGCTCTCCATCAGCACCGGGGCCACGGCAATGGAATCGCTGTGCATCAGCCCCAGATCCCGGTAGAAATTCCGCAGGTCACTGCAAAGGTTCAGGGCCCAGCCCTTGAAGGGCCAGGAGAACAGGCAGATAAAGGTGCCCAGATGGAACAGGGGCAGGATGGCAAAGTTGCTCAGGACATCGTTTTTATCCTCGGGCAGCTGCCGGTGCTTGAAGTCCAGCAAGTGGTCGCCCATGGCAACGTGCATCTGCATCACGGTAAAGAAGTTCCGCTCTGCCAGCATCACGGCCTTGCTGCGGCCGGTGGTGCCGGAAGTGAACAGCATGACCATCAGGGCATTGGGGTCGATCTTCTTTTCCAGCCCGCCGGGCGCGGTGTCCTTCCAGACATCCATCGGCCGCAAGCGTTCCCCATACGCAGCCTCCAGCTGCTCACGGCAGCCGTAGTCCACCCCATCGTTCAGGATGAGGGCAGGCTCTGCCAGCTCCAGCTCCCAGCTCAGTTCGTCCCAGGTCTTTTTCTGGTTCATCGTTACCAGAACAGCCCCGGCCAGCACAGCGCCAAAGGTATTCACGCCGTACTCATAGCAGTTCCGGCTCAACAGAACCACCCGCTTGCCCTCCACTTCCGGGATGTTCTGGGCAAACCAGGCAGCGGCGCGGCGGATATCCTGTGCATACTCGGCATAGGTCTTTTCCTTCACGGTGCCGGTGGCATCCTCTACCCAGCGGAAGGCCACCCGCCCGGGGAATTCCTGCTCCATTGTCCGGGTGACAAGATCATAGACATTGTTTACCATGGTCTGCTCCTTTTTCTCCCGTTTGATTTTACCTGCGCAGCAGCTTGCCCAGCGCGTTGCGGGGCAGGGGCTCGGCGCTGCACTCCACCACGGAGATGCGCTTGTACATGGGCAGGGTGCGGTTCAGCTCGGTGACAAAAGCCTTCACCTGCTGCTGCTTGTCATCCTCACAGCAGACCACGGTGCCGATCTTCTTGCCCATCTCCTTGACGATGCACTCCTTGATGGCATCGCACTTACCCAGCAGCTTTTCCAGCTCCTCGGGGCTGACGTTCTCGCCGCTGTCCAGAATGATGAGGTTCTTCTTGCGGCCGGTCATATAGTAGTAGCCTTCCTCGTCCACGCGGGCCAGGTCGCCGGTGTGGAGCCAGCCGTCCTTGTCGATGGTCTCGGCAGTGGCCTCGGGGTTCTTATAGTAGCCCAGCATCACGCAGCCGCCGCGGACGCAGATCTCGCCGGTCTCGCCCACCTTGACCTCACAGAAGCCGTCCGGCTTGCCCAGGGCACGCAGGTGGTCGCCCTCCTGGGTCACGTTCAGCAGGCCATAGCCGGCCAGCTCGGTCATGGAGTAGCACTGGTTGATGTAGAAGCCATTCTTCACCAGATCGCTCAGAATGGCGGGGTCAAGAATGGCAGAGCTGCAGCTCAGGTTCCACAGACCGTTCAGGCGGTCGGCATGGCCGCGCTTGACCTCGTTGCAGATCATCTCCACCAGCACCGGCGGGGTAGACATGGCATCACTGTGCATCAGGCTCATATCCCGGCGCAGGTCGCGGGCATCACAGCAGAGATTCAGGGTCCAGCCCTGCACGCCATAGACAAAGTAGCAGATGAAACCGGCCAGATGGAACATAGGCACCAGCGTAAAGTGGCTGAAGGTCTGGTCGAGGTACTGGGGTACCAGCCGCTCCTCATAGTCAAGGACGGACTTCAGGCCATCGATGTACATCTGGCAGGCGGTGAAGTAGTTCTTCTCGCTCAGCATCACGCCCTTGCTGCGGCCGGTGGTGCCGGAAGTGAACATCAGCATCAGCAAACCCTCGTGGTCGATGCGGTTGACCATCTCAGCCTCAGGGGCAGCGGTCCAGGCATCCATGGGGCGGAGCCGAGCGCCGTAGAGTGCTTCCAGCTGGGCGCGGTAGCCGTAATCGATGCCATCATTGAAGATGAGGTCCGGCTCCACCATACCCAGCTCATACTCCAGCTCGGCCCAGGTCTTGCCCTGGTTCAGGGTCACGATGACAGCGCCTGCCATCATGGTGCCGAAAACGACCGCGCCGTACTCATAGTTGGTGCGGCTCAGGATGACGATCTTCTTGCCCTTGGGCTCGCCCAGCTCCTGCTGCAGGTAGCCGGTCGCTTTGCGGATATCCTGCACATACTGAGCGTAGGTCTTTTCCACCACCGTGTCCTTGCCTTCCACATAGCGGAACGCCACACGGTCAGCATACTTATTCTGCATCGCAGAGATCATATCAAAAACGGTCATCGGCATATTTGCCACGGTCACAACTTCGTTACAAGCCTTGTTTGCCATTATTTTACACTCCCTGTTTATTTTTGCTAAATCATTCCCTTTTGTTTCCGCCAAATGGAATCTTCTGGGCACTCTAGCCTAGAGTATACCGCATAGAGGGCTTAAATGCAAGATTTAATTGCACAAATATGCAACTTAAACTTGCAGTCAATCTGTGCACCCGGATGTAAATCCTGCCTTTTGTTGCGGGCAGGCCGTGAGTGTGGTACACTTTTCCCGGTATCTGCCCACCGTGCTTTCTCCCTGCGTTTGATTGACAGCAAGGGCAAAAAGCATTATACTTATTATAAATATCTCTAATTTTTAACATGATGCGCCAAAAATCCGGCAATTCTGCCATCCCGGGGCGGGGTGCGGCGCAGAGGAGGACCTTTTTATGGAGGGAACCAAACGCCGTGCCGCAAATTCGCTGGGCATGTTCGATCTGCTCAAGGGTGTCGGCATGCTGACCATCGTCTTTGCCCACACCGGCGAGCTTTACCCCATGGGCGATGCCAGCCACATCAACCCGCTGACCTTTTGCATGTTCGCCTACCGCGAATCCCTGATGGCGGCCTTTTACATTGCCAGCGGCTACGGCTTCCGCAAGCGCTCCATCGGCAAGTGCATCGACCAGCAGTTCAAAACGCTGCTCAAGCCTTACATCTATACAGGCATTGCCACCACCGTGTTCCATTTTATCATCCATTACAGCCTGTTCGGCAGCCTGCACAACGCCACCTACGAGACCTACAAGGTGCTGGGCGGCTTTGCACTGGGCCTGCCCCACACGGCCACCTATTTCGGCCAGCTGTTCTTCTCCTGCGGCCCCATGTGGTATCTGCTCTCGCTGATGATCGCATGGATCCTGCTGGATCTCATCCTGAATATCTTCCCGGAGCAGTACATAAACTGGGCGGTGCTGGGTACCATGCTGTTAGGCTGGGGCATCTGCATCACCTGGGAGGCTCCTTTTTGCATCGGCCAGGGCATGGTCACCGTTCCGGCTCTGTATGTGGGCTACCTTGTCAAGAAGCATAAGATCTTTGAACAGCCTCTCTCGCCCCGTCTGCGCGGCGGGATGATCGCGGCAGCGCTGGCTGTGGCCGCACTGGTGCTTCTTACCAAGAGCACCGACTGCGTCTCGATGGCCGAGTGGACCTTCGGCCCCGTGAGCATCCTGCTGGATGCCGTGACGGGCCTGGGCATCCTTTCCATCGTCATCTGGTTCCAGCGCAGAGTGGAGAACGTTGTCACCCACGCCATTCAGGCCATTGGCCGCCGTTCGCTGTTCATCTTCTGCGTCCACACCGTGGAGCTCACGGCCATTCCCTGGTATCTGATGCCCCAGAAGTTTGCGGCTCACCCGGTGCTGGGCATGGTGCTGCAGTTCACCCTTTCGCTGGGCTCCACCCTGCTCATCTGCGAGCTGCTGGTGCGCCGCCGGGACCTGAAGTTCTGGCTCACCTCCCGCCGGGAGCAGAAGGCGGCGGAAGCGCCCCGCCGGCGCAGCGCCCGCGCCGAAGCGCCTGAGCGTCATTTTGCGGCAAAACACTGATTTTTTGCAGAGGGTGCACCCTCTGCTGAAGTGAAATAATATTATGAGGAGAATCCGGTTATGAACAACGCAGCTCCTGAGAACACTGCGGCTCTGCAGGAAAAGATCGCCGAGCTGGAACAGCAGCTCAAGCTTTCGGACGAAGGTGCTTCCCATCTGGCAGAGCGCTGCCTTTCCCTGGAACAGAAGGTGCAGTCCTACCTTGCGGCACACCCCCAGCGCGAGATGCATACTGACTCGCCCACTCTGCTGCAGCCGCTGCTCTATTATGATGCAGGCTTCGGCTTTTCGGAAAAGGACACCCTGACCGCGCCCGACTGCACCACCGACGAGCTGACCGGTGCTGTGACCGCGACCTTTGAGCTGCCGGTGGCCGTGCAGGCCCTGCGGTTCGACCCGGGTGAGCTGCCCTGCTGCATCACCAACCTGATCTTTTCAGACGACCGCATCATCTGCGTGCCCACCAACGGCCTGAACCTTTCCGGTGGAAGCACCCTGTTTCTGGGCGATGACCCCAACTACCGGCTGGAGGGCACCACCCACTACCCCGCCGGGATGAAGCTGGTGGTGAGCTATGGCTACTTCCCGCTGGAGACCCTGACAGACGAGCCTTTGTTCTGCGCCGTGCTGCAGGGCGTGCAGCAGCTCCAGCTGCGCAAGGACAGCGAAAAACAGCATATCCAGCAGCTGGAGCAGAATGCCGCGGCCCAGCAGCAGATGGTGGCCGCCCTGCAGCAGGAGATCGCACAGCTGCACCAGAAAAACGCCGATCTGCAGGCCCGGAGCAATGCCTACGAGACCTCGCTGGAAAGCGTGTTTTCCAGTAAAAGCTGGAAGCTCACTGCTCCCATCCGCAGCCTGATGCGCCTGTTCCACCGTGGAAACTGAGAAGCGGAACGGAGGAACAGCCATGTATAACAATTACACCCCCCTGCAGCAGCGTCAGCTGGCCCTGCAGGAGTACAGCAACACCCAGAGCACCTATCTGCTGGTCTGCGCATCGGCCCGCAGCACGGCCCTGAAAGCCACCCTGACCGACCAGCTCCACCGCAAGTTCCGGCTGGTGGAGCGGCTGGACGGGGAACTGACCGCAAGCGTGGACGGCGTGTTTCTGGCCGCCGAGGACGTGGAGCTGATGTCCACCGCCCTGATGTACTTTGCCAAAGCCCTGCAGGATGGTGCGGATTACGCCGTCTGCAACGCTGTGTTCGGCTTTGGCGGGGCGACTGCCCTCTATCAGAGCCAGCCGCTGCAGGCGCAGAACCGCTGCGCCGTGGTCAGCCGCGCCCTGCTGGAGCGCTGCCGCGCCGCCGCCCATGACCCCGAAAATGTGCCCGAGCTGCTGGCGCTGGCCGCGCAGCTCTGCACTAAGCCCGCTCTCATTCCGCAGGCCCTGCTCCACTACGAGCGCGGCATCTGCGCCGAGGATGCGTTTTCGGCCCACGGCAAACGTGCCTTTATTATGAGCCATGTGCTGGATATGACCGGTGCGCCCATCGTGCTGGTGAGTGCCGTGCCGGTGCTGCGCAGCATGGGGTATGAGGTACTCGTGCTGGGCCCCAGTGACGGCGGCTCCCTGCATCTCTTCCTGGATGCCGGGGCCTCGGTCATCACCCGGTCGTCCTGCCGCAATGTCTCCGATGCCTGGGGCATGGCTCTCTGTGCCGACTTCGTCATCGCCAACACGGTGGTCATGGCCCGGGCTGTCCGTGCCCTGAGCGGCACCGCCGTGCCGGTGCTGTGGTGGCTCCACGATGCCTTTGCAGGCTATCCCCACATTGCCCACCAGATCCCCACCCAGCTGGGAGAGAATGTCCGGGTCTACTCGGTGGGCAGCCACGCCGCCAACGCCATGCACGTCGTGCGGCCCGAGTTCGAGATCCGGCCGCTCATCTACGGCCTGCCCGATTACGCGGCAGAGAACTTTGTCCGCACCGATCTGGGCTACAACCACGGCCGCCCGCTGTTTGCCACGGTGGGCTCCTTTGAGCGCCGTAAGGGCCACGATATCTTCTGCAAGGCCATCCGCCTGCTGCCGCCCGAGGTACGGGAGAAGGCCTCCTTCCTCTTTGTGGGCCAGGCCGCTGACAAGGAGATGATGGATTCCGTCCGCACCCTGACCGCAGACTACCCGGAAAACGTGTACTACTGCAAGCGGCTCACCCGTGACGAGATCAAGAGCCTGATGGAGCAGTGCACCGGTTTGGTCTGTGCTTCCCGCGATGACCCCATGCCCACCTTTGTCACCGAGGGTCTGATCTTCGGCAAGCCATCCATCGTGTCGGAGCACACCGGCACCGCCGGGCTCATCTCCGAGGGGCGGAACGGCTTCGTTTACCACGACGACGACCCGCAGCAGCTGGCTGTCCTGCTGGAGCACGCCATTGAACACCCGGAAGAGCTGGCCTCCATGCGGACAGAATGCCGTAAAATGTACGAGCAGTATTATTCCAAGGAGGCTTTTGAGCAGACGCTCCGGGCTGCTGTGGAAGATTTGACAGCGAAAAAGTAACACAAAACCTCTCCGTCATTGCTTCGCAATGCCACCTCTCCTCATAGGGGCAACAGCAACAACCGCCGCCAGTGGCGGATAAAGGGCGTTGCTGTTGGGGCTGCGGCCAGCAAGACACAAGTGTTGTTTCCAACACGAAGTGGATGCTGGGTGCCGCAACCCGGGCTTGGCGAACGAAGTAAGCCCGAGAGGTTCTTTTTTATCATATCACACAAAGTGACGAGAAAAATTTTGTTTCAGTTCACAAAAACAAGGTTCCTCTGTGTTATACTGCAAGCAGTATCGTGAAAGGAGCCTTGTCCCATGGAACAGACCAACACCCCCCAGCAGCCCTCCCGCAAAAAGGCGATCCTTTCTCTGCTGGTACTGCTGGCGCTGACCTGTGTAGTGGTTTTCATCTTCAGCAGCCACTGGGCCGAGATTTCGACCGCGCTGGCCCAGCTCTCCTTCTGGCAGGTGCTGCTGGTGCTGGCCATCGGCCTGACATACCCACTGCTTGAGGGAATCGTCTGCTGGCTCATCATCCGCTGCCGCCTGCCGGGCTTCACCCTGCGGCGCGGCTTGGATGCCGCCTTTGTGGGCACCTTTGGCAACGTGGTCGGCCTGGGTGCCGGGGCTGTGCCCATGGAGTCCTACTATCTCTACCACTGCGGCCTGCCGCTGGGCCCCGGTGTGGGCCTGATGACCCTGCAATATGTATTCCACAAGACCACCGTTCTGCTCTATGCCACTGTGATGCTCCTGCTGCAGCACCGGTGGCTCGCCGCCAACACCTCCGGCGTGATGCACTATCTGCCCGCCGCCTACTGCGTGGTGGCGCTGGTCATCGTGACGCTGGTGCTGCTCTGTGTCTCGCCGCTGGTGCAGCGGCTGGCCCGCTGGGCCATGGGCTTTCTGCCCAAAACAGAACCATGGCAGACCCGCCGGGAAAAGTGGCTGGAGCAGCTGGACACCCTGGCCACCGAGAGCCGCCTCCTGCTGGCCGACAAGGGCCGCTGTGCCCGTATCCTTGCCGTGCAGACCCTCAAGCTGTTTCTGATGTTCACCCTGCCGTGGTTCTGCATCCGGTTCATGGGGCTTTCCTGCGGGCTGAGCTTCTGGCAGGTACAGCTGCTCACCAGCCTGATGCTCTTCCTTTCCAATGCCCTGCCCAATGTGGCAGGCATGGGCTCCATTGAAACAGCCTTTCTGCTGGTGTTCAGCAGCTTTATGACCAGCGGCGAGGCCATGAGCACCCTGATGCTCTTCCGCATCGCAAGCTACTATTTTGTGTTCGCCGCCAGCGCCGCAGGTACCTTTGCGGCGCAGAAGCATCTGGAGAACAGTTGACATCCTGCGCGTTCCGGCACTATAATGAGAGCGTACTCTTTGAAGATCTCTGGCCGCCTGCTGTGCGGCCCGCCAAGGGAGAACGCCTTATGGAAAACAAAAGTCTCCGTTTTTATGCCATCATGGCTCTCTGGGTCGTGTTGTTCGTGCTGTTATTCGTTTCCAACCGCCGCGTTGACCTGAAAACTGACATCAATAAAAGCACTTCCGTCTCTGTCAGCGTGGAGGATACCGTCAGCCTGAGCCCCTCTGTGGTCACCACCCGTGCCTATTCTGCGGGCGATGATACTTATCAGGCATTTTTCGAGATCCTGCAAAACGCGAGCTGCTACCAAAAGTTCAACCAGAATGTCCGCTCCTACTCCCACGACTACGAAGCGCATTCCATCACCCTGCGCTTTGCAGACGATGCCAGCCAGAACCTGCTCTTCACCGTCTATTCAGACGGAGTCTGTCAGGTAAACGGAAAATTCGTCTTCCTCCGCTCCCCCGATGGAAATGCAGAAGCGATCTACCAGCTGCTGCGGGATGCGGTGGTGTAAAGAATATTGCCCGCTCCCCGGGATGCGGCTGATCAACGACCGGGACAAAACAAAAATCGGGGCACTCAGGTGGTCAAGCTGAGTGTCCCGTTTTTGTTTTCATCTGCGCACAGTGCCGTACCAGAGCCCTGTGTGCCGCGCAGCGGATGCAGAGCAAACCAGAATGCTGCATCCTGCCAAGAAAAAGAGAGTATGGAATGGAGGAATGGAACGGAGCGCTTGCAGACACTCCGTTTTTTGGTGCATCGTGGTTAGAGTTAGCTAACCGTCACTGCGAGAACAGGATACCATAGATGGTTAGTCTTGTCAACCCTCAATTTGCATTTTTTCCCGAAAAAGGTGTGTGTCGCCGGGGTTTTAGCTTTTTTTCTACATTCTGCCCAAAGAATCCCCCTTGCTTTGGAAGAAAACCCACTTGTTTTCTATTGCTTTTTAAAGCGGTTCTTGTTATTATAGTAACGCAAGATTTTGTGGGCAAGCTTTCATTTTTGTCTACACCTTGTAGTTGGAACTGCCGCAGACGGCAGTTCCAAGACCGTTTCGCCCCCAGAAAGCCGCCTATGCAGTGCGGTTTTTCAAAGGCTCAATAGTTAGAATGCGCTAACCTGCGCATGGAATGGAGCAAGGAGGTTCCAATGATCAATTTTGAACAGTGGGAAGGCTTTGAGGGCCGCATCTGGAAAGAGGAAGTCAATGTCCGCGACTTCATCCAGAAGAACTACACCCCGTACGACGGCGACGAAAGCTTTCTGGCTGGCCCCACCGAGGCGACCGATAAGCTGTGGGGTGCCCTGCAGAAGCTGCAGAAGGAAGAGCGCGCCAAGGGCGGCGTGCTGGACATGGAGACCGAAGTCGTCAGCAGCCTGACCGCTTACGGCCCCGGCTATATCGACGAGACCCTGAAGGATCTGGAGCAGATCGTCGGCCTGCAGACCGACAAGCCCCTGAAGCGTGCATTCATGCCCTACGGCGGCATCAAGATGGCAGAGCAGGCCTGCACCACCTACGGCTATCAGCCCAGCGAGGAGCTGCACAAGATCTTTACCGACTATACCCGCACCCACAACCAGGCTGTGTTCGATGCCTACACCCCTGAGATGAAGGCTGCCCGCCACACCCACATCATCACCGGCCTGCCCGACACCTACGGCCGCGGCCGCATCGTGGGCGACTACCGCCGCGTGGCCCTGTACGGCATCGATGCCCTGATCAAGTTCAAGCAGGAAGATTTCGCCAACTGCGGCGACGGCACCATGACCGATGACGTGATCCGCCTGCGTGAGGAGATCGCACGCCAGATCAGCGCCCTGAAGGGCATGAAGAAGATGGCCGAGGCCTACGGCTGCGATATCTCCCAGCCCGCTAAGAACGCCAAGGAAGCCTGCCAGTGGCTGTACTTCGGCTACCTGGCCGCCATCAAGACCCAGAACGGCGCTGCCATGAGCGTGGGCCGCATCTCCACCTTCCTGGATATCTACATCCAGCGCGATCTGGAGAACGGCACCCTGACCGAGAGCCAGGCTCAGGAGCTGATCGACCACATGGTGATGAAGTTCCGCATGGTCAAGTTTGCCCGCATCCCCAGCTACAACCAGCTGTTCTCCGGCGACCCCGTGTGGGCCACCCTGGAAGTGGGCGGCATCGGCATGGACGGCCGCAGCATGGTCACCAAGAACTGCTACCGCTTCCTGCACACTCTGGAGAACATGGGCCCTGCACCGGAGCCGAACCTGACCGTTCTGTACTCCTCTGCCCTGCCTGAGAACTTCAAGAAGTACGCCGCCAAGGTGTCCATCAACACCAGCTCTGTTCAGTACGAGAACGACGATGTGATGAAGCCCGTTTGGGGCGACGATTACTCCATCTGCTGCTGCGTGTCTGCCACCCAGACCGGCAAGGAGATGCAGTTCTTTGGTGCCCGCGCCAACCTGGCAAAGTGCCTGCTGTACGCCATCAACGGCGGCGTGGACGAGAAGAGCCACGAGCAGTGCGGCCCCAACTATGCCCCCATCACCAGCGAGTACCTGAACTATGACGAGGTCCTGCCCAAATATGTTCAGATGCTGGACTGGCTGGCCGGCCTGTACGTCAACGTGCTGAACCTGATCCAGTATATGCACGACAAGTACTACTACGAGGAAGCCGAAATGGCCCTGATCGACACCGATGTGCGCCGCACCTTTGCCACCGGCATTGCAGGCTTCTCCCACGTCATCGACTCCCTGAGCGCCATCAAGTACGCCAAGGTCAAGGTCGTGCGCGATGAGACCGGCCTGGCCACCGGCTATGAGGTGGAGGGCGACTTCCCCAAGTACGGCAACGATGACGACCGTGCCGATGAGATCGGCGTGTGGCTGCTGCGCACCTTCCTGGAGATGATCAAGAAGCGCCACACCTACCGCAACTCCGAGGCTACCACCTCCATCCTGACCATCACCTCCAACGTGGTGTACGGCAAGTACACCGGTGCTCTGCCCGATGGCCGTGCCGCCTTTACCCCCTTTGCACCCGGTGCAAACCCCAGCTACGGTGCGGAGCAGAACGGCCTGCTGGCTTCCCTGAACTCTGTTGCCAAGCTGCCCTACCACTGGGCTCTGGACGGCATCTCCAACACCCAGACCATCAACCCCGAGGCTCTGGGCCACAGCGAGGAGGAGCGCAAGGAGAACCTGGTGCAGGTGCTGGACGGCTACTTCGATCAGGGTGCACACCACCTGAACGTGAATGTGTTCGGCAAGGAGAAGCTGCTGGATGCCATGGAGCACCCCGAAAAGGAAGAATACGCCAACTTCACCATCCGCGTCTCCGGCTATGCGGTCAAGTTCATCGACCTGACCCGCGAGCAGCAGATGGACGTGATCTCCCGTACCTGCCATGCCGCACTGTGACCCTGTCGGTCTCGTCCACTCGCTGGAAAGCTTCGGCTCGGTGGACGGGCCGGGTGTCCGGTTCGTTGTCTTTCTGCAGGGCTGTGCCCTGCGCTGCAAATACTGCCACAACCCCGAAACGTGGAGCGCTGAGGGCGGCACGGAATGGTCTCCGGAGAAGCTGTTCCAGCACGTCTGGCGCTACCGCAATTACTGGGGCAAGAAGGGCGGCATCACCGTCAGCGGCGGCGAGCCGCTGCGGCAGATGGACTTCTTGACAAAATTCTTCCAGCTGGCGCGCGCCAAGGGGGTGCACACCGCGCTGGACACGGCCGGTCAGCCGTTCCAGCCCGATGACCCCGCCTACCTGGCCGCCTTCGATACCCTGATGGCTTCCACCAGTCTGGTGATCCTGGATCTCAAGGAGATCGACCCGGAGAAGCACCGTCAGCTTACCGGCCGGGACAATGCCAACATCTTAGCCATGGCACGGCACATCTCTGATCTGGGCGTTCCGCTCTGGATCCGGCATGTGCTGGTGCCCGGCCTCACCGATGACGAGGAGGGCCTGCGCAGGACCGCAGATTTCATCCGCAGCCTGAAAACGGTGCAGCGGGTGGAGGTGCTCCCCTACCACACGCTGGGGCTGTTCAAGTGGCAGAAGCTGGGCATCTCCTATCCCCTGCCCGATGCTGTTCCCCCCACGGCGGAACAGGTCCGCCGGGCGGAGGAATTGTTGGAAGTGGCTAAGTACCCCGGCTGAACTGCACCGGCAGGGTAGACTGGGAAAGCTTCATCCTGACTTAAACAAAAAGAATGACCCTCTCTATCACGCTGACGTATGCCCGCTCCCTTTTGTGGGAGGTGGCACTGCGAAGCAATGATAGAGAGGGTCGTTTATTTTTCTTCACTTCCGGCGTGATACACCTGCAGATACACCCTTTTGCGCTCGGCATCCGTGTTCTCTGCCAGCTGCTGGCAGAAACGCTCATCCTCGAACAGGGCGACCACATTGGGCGCATAGCGGGTGCCGCTCTGGGCCCGCAGCTCTTCCAGCAGCGTGCGGAAGGGCTTGGCAAGGTTGTAGCACCGACCGATATTATCGGTGGCGGCATCCAGCGAGTCTGCCACGCTCAGCGCATCCACGATTCCCTTGATCTCCGGCGGGCAGGAGGGTACATCATTGGGATAGCCGCCTTTGCCGTTGTAATAGCAGTGGTGATAGAGCGCCGCCAGGGCCAGCGTTCTTCCGCAGCCCATTCTATTCAGAATGTCAGCGCCGGTCCTTGGGTGGCTCTGGATGCAGAAAAATTCCTCATCCAGCAGGCGGCGGGCGTTGTTGTCGATGTACATCAGAACGGCACACTTGCCAAGGTCGTGGTACAGGCCGCACTCATAGGCCGTCTGGCAGAGCTCTTCCCGCCGGGCCTGCACCTCGGCCGCGCTCCTGCAGCCCAGCAGGCCCACCAGTGTTTCGGGCCGTGTCTCGATCTGCCGCTGCAGCAGGGCACGGGTCAGCTCTGCCACCATCAGCGAGTGGACATAGGTCGGCTTGTGCCCGGCCAGGATACTGCCCAGCATCCGGCGGTTCGCCGTTTCATCTGAGCTGGTGTTGATCTTGCTCAACTCCCAAGCAGCAGAGTTTACCACACGGGGATACTGGCTGGCCGGCATCTGTTCCAGATACTGATCCGCAGAACGGCGTACCTGCTCCACGGTTGCACGATATCTCTGTGCTCCCGCCTCGTCCAGACGTTCTGCATAGACCGAAAGATAGGCCGCCAGAACCAGCTTCCGGTTGATGGCCTCGGCAGAATAATCATCCTGCGCCACGCTTCCCGCCGATTCCAGAAGGATCTTGACCACGTCTTCCAGGCTGCCCACCCCGGCATGGTAGCGGGCAGCAGCGTAAAAATAGGGCACCCGCCAGTTCTGCAGGCGCGCATCCTGACCCTTGTACTTCTTCTTGTGCCCCCAGATGTATTCCGCCGATTCCAGCACCTGCCGCGCCACCTCGGGATCCTCCTCCTGCCGCAGGTGGGTCAGCAGGGTCATGCGGTCCATGTGCATGGAATAGATGTAGCTTTCCCAAGGGAACTCCGGGTCCAGTGCATGGTAATGCGCAGACTGGATGACCTCCATTGCGCGGCTGAACCGCTCCAGATACCGGCAGCTTTCCGCATGGGTGCCGCGGGACATCCCCAGCCGGGTGTTGCCCACACAGCGGATGAGATACTGCCGGGTATTCCTGTCCAGCTGTTCATACCGTGACATGTATTCAGCAGCTTCCGTAAAATAGACCTGGATCGCATCTCCCAACAGGTTGATGCCAGTTCCCTCATCCCGGACGTTCATATAATGCAGGGTGATGCCTGTGTAGTACAGCTCTCTGACGATCATGGGCACGTCTTTCCGGCTGCGGGCCGCTGCCAGCAGCAGCTGATGCACCTTGAACGCCACGCCCACATCCTCGCTGTTCGCGTAGTTGAACAGCCTGCCTGCAAAGGCACTCAGTCCCTGGATATCCGTTTCGGTCAGGGAGGCAGGGTCGCGGTCGTAGACAAACTGCGCCAGCAGTGCCTCATTCTGCCGCATCAGGGTGTTGCATCTCAGCGCGTTGGTCTGGATCTCTTCCAGCACGGCAGCGGGAGCTTTGCCCTCCGGAAAGCTGGGCCGGGAGATCGAGCGCACAACGCGCAGATCCCGAATATACTGTTCAAAGGCCTCTGCCTGTGTGCACTCCATCTTATCAGCCCCTTTTGTCGAAGTCCGTCGTTCGATTTGAAACTATAATTCAGTATACGGTATTTTTCGGCAGAAATCAACTGATTTTCGCAGATTTTTTAGCCCCCCCCCCCGAATATTTTTACGCATTCATACGTTATTTTTTGTATAAAACGCACTTTTACCGGGGGATCGGGTGCGCTTGATTTACGAAATTGCTTCCGGCAGCTGCATCCATTTGCCCTTCCAGGCGTAGAGCACCATCAGCACTGCACCCACAGCCCAGGACACCGGGTAGACCAGCAGCACACCCTCAATGCCTGCAAACAGGAGCAGGACAAACTGGATCCAGACGATGCGGAACAGGCACAGGGAGATCAGCAGCACCACCATGGGCGGCACGCTCTTGCCGGTGCCGCGCACCGTACCGGCAAGGCCCTGCAGGATGCCCAGCATCCAGTAGAAGGGGCAGAAATAGAGCATACAGATCTTGCCGTAGGCAATGACCGTTTCATCGCCGGTGAACAGGTGCATGATGGAATCCTGGAAGACGAGCAGCAGGATGCCGGTCACGATGGTGTAAACGATGCACATGCCCAGGGTGACAAAGGTGCCCTTTTTGACACGGTCGATTTTGCCCGCACCAAAGTTCTGGCCCACAAAGGTGGTGGCCGCCATGCTGAAGCTCAGCACAGGCAGAATGTTAAAGCCATCCACCTTCATATAGGCGGCAAAGCCTGCCATGGCAGCGGCACCATAGCCGTTGACGCTGACCTGCACCAGCACATTGGAAAGGGAGATGACCATATTCTGGATGCCGGTGGGCAGGCCCACCTTGATGATGCGGACCGCCATCTTTTTGTGCACGCGCACTTCCTTTGCCGTCACGCGGTAATCGTCCTCCACCCGCATCAGAAAGCGCAGGGAGAGTACACAGGACACCAGCTGGCTGATATCGGTGGCAATGGCCGCACCGGCCACGCCCATCTTGCATCCGGCAATCAGAACAAGGTCGAGGACGATGTTGGTGATGGAGGCAACGCCCAGGTAAAGCAGGCTCCGCTTGGAGTTGCCGGCGGCGTTCAGGATACCGGCCGCCATGTTATACACCACGCTGAACAGCACGCCGCCAAAATAGAGCCGCATATAGAGCACCGCATCCTCCAGCACCTCTGCGGGGGTGTTCATGGCGGTGAGCAGGGCACGGCTGACGGCAATGCCGCACACGGTCAGGATCGCACCCAGAATGGCCGAAAGGGCCAGCGAGGTGTGCACCGCAGTGTGCGCGCCCTCCCTGTCCTTGGCTCCCAGAAACTGGGACACCACGACACCGGCACCCACGGCAATACCCTGGCTGAACCCGATGAGCAGGAAGATGGGCGAACCGCTGGAGCCGACGGCTGCCAGCGCGTTGCTGCCCACAAAGTTGCCCACGATGATGGAATCGGCTGTGTTGTACAGCTGCTGCAGCATGTTGCCCAGGATCAGCGGCACCGAGAAGAGCAGAATGCTCTTCCAGATGCTGCCCTCTGTCATCAGCCGTGATTTTTTCTTTTCTTCTAAAATCGTCTGTGCCATAATGTTTCCTTTTTCACGCAAAGCTTCAACTCATATATCAATCGTCATACAGATAAACGATACCTTGTTTCTGCCAAAAAGTCAAGCAAAAGCGTAAAAAGGGACGTTTTCACCGGTTCCGCCCTATTTCCACCCTCTTGCCGCTGGGTCCAGCATCTCGGCGGCAGAGTAGACCAGGGCGTTGCAGACTGCGGCGGCCACGGTGCTTCCGCCTTTGCGGCCCATGGCCGCGATGGCAGGCACGCCGTGGGCTGCACAGGCGGCAAACAGCGCTTCCTTGCTTTCCACCACATTCACAAACCCCACCGGCACGGCGATGACCAGGGCAGGCCGCAGCCCGGCCTCGATCTCTTCCACAATGGTCAGCAGGGCGGTGGGAGCATTGCCCACCGCAAGGATGGCCCCGGGGTGCTCCTGCGCCGCACGGTGCATGGAGGCCACTGCCCGGGTGGTTCCGGTCTCGGCTGCGATCCGCGTCACCTCAGGGTCCGCCATGTAGCAGAGGGCACTGCCGCCCAGCCGGGCAAGGGCAGGCTTGGAAATGCCCGAAAGTGCCATGTTGGTATCGGTGATGATAGGGGTCCCGGCCCGCAGGGCGGCCACACCTGCCGCCACAGCCCCCGGCGTAAAGCGCAGATTTTTCGCATAGTCAAAGTCGGCGGTGGTGTGGATGACCCGCTTGACCACAGCGGCAGTCTCGGGCGGCGGGGTCAGGCCCAACACTTCCAGCTCTGCCGTGATGATGGAAAGGCTTGTCCGCTCAATGTCGGCGGGCAGATGATGTTGTGGGATCATTGTGCATTCCTCCGCGGGTTCTCCAACCCCATGGCCGCGTAAACGGCATCCAGATCCAGCGCGCCGCGCACGCCATCGGCCAGCAGGTCAAACTGCTGCTGGCGGTACTGCTCCATCGGGATGAGGGCGGCACTGTCCGGCGCAATGCCCTTGCGCTGGCAGAGCAGGGCCACCAGCTTCTCGGTGAGTTCACCGGTATCAAACAGGCCGTGCAGGTAGGTGCCGAACACATTGTCCTGCACGCAGCCCTCGGGTGTGCCGTCTGCCAGTGTGCAGAAGGGCACACCCTGCACCTCGGTGCGGCCGGTGTGGATCTGATATCCGGTCAGGGCCGCGCCCCCAAAGGGGGCGGCGGTCACGGCGGCAGTGTCCTGGGTGCGGTGCTTCTGGCCGGTAAAGACCGTGCGGGTGGGCAGCAGCCCCAGCCCCCGCACGGTCTGCGCCGTACCGCTCTCCGTGCCCTCAGGGTCGGCAAGCGTCTCACCCAGCATCTGATACCCGCCGCAGACCCCCAGCACCGGCGTGCCGCTGGCCGCCAGCTTCAATAGGGCTGCTTCCAGCCCGGACTGCCGCAGCCAGAGCAGGTCATCCACCGTGTTCTTGGTGCCGGGCAGGATGATGAGATCCGGTGTGCCCAGCTGGCGGGTATTCTGCACATACCGCACACCCAGCAGCGGGTGCTGCTCCAGCGGCATGAAATCGGTAAAGTTGGAGATGTGCGGCAGGCGGAGGATGGCCGCATCCAGCGGGTGGACCGTTCTGCCCGCATCCAGCCGGGTGGAAAGAGAATCCTCGTCCTCAATGTCCACCTTCAGGTAGGGCACGACTCCCAGCACCGGCAGCTGCGTTTTCTCTTCCAGCATAGCAAGGCCGGGGCGCAGGATCTCCACATCGCCGCGGAATTTATTGATAAGCAGCCCCTTGATGCGGGCGCGCTCCTCTGGCTCCAGCAGCGCCACCGTACCGTACAGCTGGGCGAACACACCGCCCCGGTCGATGTCTCCCGCCAGCAGAACGGGGGCATCCACCAGCCGGGCAAGGCCCATGTTGACGATATCGTCTGCCTTCAGGTTGATCTCCGCCGGGCTTCCGGCCCCCTCAATGACGATGATGTCCACGGTTTCGGCCAGACTGTCGTAGGCTGAGAGGATCTCCGGGATGAGCGCTCTTTTCATTTTGAAGTAGGCGGCGGCGGGCATCTGGCCCCGCACCTCACCGTTCACGATGACCTGACTGCCCACGTCACTGCTGGGCTTGAGCAGGATGGGGTTCATCCGCACATCCGGCTCGATGCCTGCGGCCTGCGCCTGCACCACCTGTGCCCGGCCCATTTCCAGCCCATCCCGGGTGACAAAGCTGTTCAGCGCCATGTTCTGGCTCTTGAAGGGAGCCACGCGGTAACCGTCCTGCGCAAAAATGCGGCAGAGGGCGGCGCACAGCAGGCTTTTGCCTGCACCGCTCATGGTTCCCTGCACCATGATGCACTTTGCCTTGCTCATTCCAGCACCTCCGCAAGAAGTTTCAAAAGCTGTTCGTTTTCAGGCCCGGTGCGCACGGCGGTGCGGTACCAGCCGGGGCCCAGCCCGGGGTAGTTCGCACAGCTGCGCAGCACAGCGCCCCTTTGCCGCAAGGCTTCTCCCAGCGTCTCCGGGGCCTGAAACAGCAGGTAATTTGCCCTGCCGTCCAGCACCCGCAGGCCCAGCGCCCGCAGCCCGGCCGTTAGGCGGGGCCGCTGTTCGGCAACGAGGGCCCGGACCTTTTCCACATACGCTGTCTCCTCCAGCGCGGCAAGGCCCGCCGCCTGCGCCAGACTGGACACGCCCCAGGGCTGGCCGCAGGCCTGCATCTGTTCCAGCAGCGCCGTGTCGGCACTCAGGGCATAGCCCAGCCGCACGCCCGCCATGCCGTAAAGCTTGGTGAAGGCTTTCAGGATGACCAGATCTCCCTCCCCCAGCAGGCCTTTTGCCGTGTGCAGGGCATGGTCGGGCAGGAAATCAAGGAAGCATTCGTCCACCACCAGCAGGGTGCCGCACGCCGCGCAGCGGTGGAGGATCTGTTCCACCAGCGGCAGGGCCGTCAGCTGGCCGGTGGGGTTGTTGGGCTGGCAGAGGAACACCATATCCACTCCCGGGCGGATGGCCGCACAGAACGCATCCGTGACCGCAAAGTCCTCCTGCTCCCGCAAAAAGAAGCGTTCCACCGTGCAGCCGACACTTTCCAAAGCAGTGGCATACTCCGCAAAGGTGGGAGCGGTGACCAGCGCCCGGCGAGGCTTTCTGGCCCAGACCAGCCGGAAGATGAGGTCTGCCGCCCCATTGCCGCAGAGGATCTGCTCCGCCGGCACGCCCTCATGGAGCGCCAGCTTTGCCCGCAGTTCCCGGCACAGGGGGTCGGGGTAGCGGTCGGCCGTGGGCAATGCCGCCGTGATGGCCCGGGTCACCCCTTCCGGCAGGCCCAGCGGGCTGACGTTGGCCGAAAAATCCAGCGCATCTCGCCCGAACTCGGCCCGGTAACCGGCCCAATCGCCGCCATGTACTAGTTGCATGTTCGTTCTCCTTTTCCTGGATGGTTCTGGATCCCAGTCCTTGGCTCCCCCCTTTGGGGGAGCTGTCATGCAAGGCATGACTGAGAGGGTGAGGTCGTTACAAAATAGCCCGGATTGCCACGCCCCACGCCAGTGCAAAAGCGCTTGCCACGTACATCATCTGGTTGGCACGCAGGATATCCTCCGGTTCAATGGGACGCAGCGGATCACCGATGGTGGGCTTGGCGTAGTATTCGCCAAAGTAATAGGCGGGCCCGGCCAGCTGCACCCCCAGCGCACCGGCGCAGGCGCTCTCGGTCTGGGCGCTGTTGGGGCTGGCGTGGTTCCGGCGGTCCCGCCGCCAGATCTTCCACGCCCCTTTTGCGTCATTGTGCGTAAAGGCCGCGGCAGCCACCCACAGCAGGGCGGCAAGGCGGCTGGGAAGGTAATTTGCCGCATCGTCCAGCTTGGCCGGGATGCGGCCAAAGTAGAGGTATTTTTCGTTTTTGTAGCCCAGCATACTGTCCATCGTGTTGATGGCCTTGTAGGTCAGGGCCAGCGGTGCTCCGCCGATGAGCATATAGAGCAGGGGCGCGATCACGCCGTCGCTGGCGTTTTCGGCCACCGTCTCCACAGCAGCCCTGGTCACCCCCTCCAGCGTCAGATCCTGGGTGTCCCGCCCCACGATGCGGCTGACCGCCCTGCGGGCGGCAGGCAGGTCGGGCTTGACCAGTTCCCGGTAAACATTGGTGCTCTCCTGCGCCAGCCCCTTTGCGGCCAGTGCCTGCCCGCACCAGAACATCTGGACGGCCAGCCCCAGCCACGGGCTGATGCGGGCAGCCCCCAGGCAGACAAGGCTCGTCAGCAGAAAGGTGCCCACCGGCAGGCAGAACGCCACAATGGCACCGCCCAGCAGTTCCCCCTGAGGCGTTTTGGGCAGACGGGCCCGCAGGCGCTTTTCCAGCGCCGAGATGGCCTTGCCCATGTACACCACCGGGTGGGGCAGCCAAGCCGGGTCGCCAAAGAGACAGTCCAGCACAAAACCGCCGAGCACTGCGTATTCGATCATCGGGCATCCTCCTTTGTGTACTGCACAGTCTTCAGCAGGTGCAGCACCCGCTGCTCCGCCCAATCTCCTGCATCCAGAACGTAACCGCCCGCGTTGGGGGCGCACCAGTGGTAATAATCCGCATGGGGCAGGGCGTAGCGCTCCATGGCAGCCATCTGGGTGCCACCGTGGGCCAGAATGACCAGTGTCTCTTCCCCATCGGCAAGGGCCTTGTCCACCAGTGCGGCAAAGGCCCTGCACACCCGCTCCGAAAAAACAGCCTTGGTCTCGCCGTCCGGGCAGGGGCTTTCGCAGTTGGCGTTCACCCAGGCCAGATAATCCGGGTCGTGCTCCATCTCAATGAAATTGCGGCCCTCAAAGCTGCCGAAGCACATCTCCTGCAGGTCTTTCACCTCCACGAGCCTTGCACCCGGGAAGAGCACCTCCGCGGTCTGCCGGGTGCGGCAGAGCGGGGTGATATAGACCGTTTCCGGCCGGAGGTCAGCCTGCCGCAGCTGGGCGCGGCCTGCGGGGCACAGGGGGATATCCCGCTGGCCCTGATAGCGCTTTTCGGCGTTGTAGGCCGTCAGGCCATGGCGCAGAAGATAGATCAGCATGGGGGCAGTTCTCCTTTCAATACTGTAGGGATGCCGCAGAACATCTGCACCACGCACCCGGCCCGGGCCGCCAGCAGGCAGGCCAGCCGCCCGGCGGCTTCCCGTGCGGCCCGCTCCCCTGCGTCCATGGGCACCACGCCGCCGCCCACCTCGGTGGCCATCACGATATCATAAGCGGAGAGCTCCTCCGCAAGCTTTTCCAGATCCTCAGCCTCTGCGGCCAGGGCCTGCACCTCCGCAATGCGGGTGCCGGGCAGGCGCTGGGCAAAGGTGCGCTTGCCGCTGTACAGCGGCCCGGTGATAAAGATCATAACAGTCCTCCCCACTGGCAGGCACACAGCGCCGCCAGCATCCACAGCTCGGCTTTTTGCAAAAACCACCCGGCCAGATCGCCGGTGATGCCGCCAAACTGCTTGTTTGAAACAACATGATAGCGTGCAAACACCAGCAACGCCGCCAGCACCAGCGCCCAGCCGCCCAGTGCCAGCAGGGCGGCGCTGAGCAGAGCGGCCAGCACCATCAGCACCCGGCGGACAGTAGTTCGATCCGCCGCCGTGGCAAAGGTGTGGGCAAGGCCGGTGTTCTTTGCCATCGGGAACGATGCCACGGCCAGGCCCGAAAGGGCCCGTTCCAGCACAAGGGCCAGTATCCAGCAAAGGCCCACCCGGGGCGTAAAGTCCACGCAGGCGCAAAGGGCAAGGTAGGCCGCAAAATAACTGCACAGCCGGATCACCGCAAAGGCACCGCAGTGGGGGTCTTTGAGGATCTCCAGCTTCTTTTCCCGGTCGCCATAGCTGGAAAGGGCATCACAGGTGTCGGCATAGCCATCCAGGTGGATGCCGCCCGTGACCCAGACCGGGATCAGGCAGAACCCCGCCGCTTTTGCGGGCATCGGCAGGGGCAGAGCGCCGCACAGGCACCACAGCCCGCCAATGACCACCCCGATGAGCGGGAAGGCACACATGGCATACCGCATGTTTTTCTGGTTCCACGCGAACTGCGGCACCGGCAGGGCCGAAAACATGGCAAAGGCCACTGCAATGGTCTGCAATCCAATCATTTTTCCACTCCTTTATAATAGACCGGGATGCCGCACACCACCCGCACCACATGGTCAGCCCGGGCGGCAAGGGCATTGTTCACCTGCGCCAGCGCTTTCAGGTAGCGCCCGGTGTCGCCTGCATAGTCGGCACCGCCGCTGAATACCTCGTTGGAGACCACGATGAGGTGCGCGCATTGTCCGGCCAATTGGTCCAGTCCTTCCAAAATGGCCGAAGCGGCATTTTCTCCCGCCCCGGCGGGGTCGTAGAGCTCGTTGGCGGTCAGGTTGCCCAGATCCTCCAACAGCGCAGTTCCCCGGGCAGGCAGATGGATGTTCTCCAGCTGCAGGGGGCACTCCACGGTCTCAAACTGCTTTGCTGCCCGCATCCTCCGGTGCTTTTCCACCCGGGCGGCACACTCGGCATCCCACACCTGCATGGTGGCGATGTAATAGCGTGGGAGCGCGGTTTTCAGCACCAGGCTCTCGGCATACCCGCTCTTGCCGCTGGCGGCACCGCCCAATACCAGCGTCAGCATTGGGGGGTGTACGGCGTGATACCGCCCTCCGTGAAGGAATAGCAATCGCAGTAAACGGCCAGCGCCATATCCCACAGCGGGATGCTTGCCACCGCTCCGGTGCCCTCGCCGAGATGGAGCCCGGCGGTGAGCAGGGGCGCTTTGCCCAGCGCTTCCAGCACCAGCCTTGCTGCCGGTTCGGTGGAGCAGTGGCTGGCAAACACGGCCTTTTCCGCGGCGGGGCAGAGCCGCACCGCGCACAGCGCCGCCACCCCGCTGATGAAGCCATCCATCAGCACGGGCAGGCCTTCCAGCGCGCCGCCCAGAAAAACACCGCACAGCCCGGCGATGTCGAACCCGCCCAGCTTGGAGAGCACGTCCAGCGGGTCGGCGGCATCGGGCTGATTCCGCGCAATGCCCCGCCGGATGGCATCCAGCTTGCGGGCAAGCCCTGCGTCGGAAAGGCCCGCACCACGGCCTGTCATCCGCTCCACGGGCTGACCCAGCAGAACCGCAGCCACGGCGCTGGAGGTGGTGGTGTTGCCAATGCCCATCTCCCCCGTGGCCAGCAGCTGCACCCCTGCCGCCTTCTGCGCCCGGACAAGCCCGATGCCCGCCGCAATGGCATCCACCGCCTGCTGGCGGGTCATGGCAGGGCCGGTGGTGAAATCCGCCGTCCCGGCGGCAATGCGGCAGTTCTGCACCCCGGGCACCGGCTCCCCGGCCATGCCAAGGTCCACAGGCACCACTTCGCAGCGGGCCGTTTTTGCCATCTGGCAGACACTGGTGCGCCGGGCGGCAAGGTTCTCGGCCACGGCCCGGGTCACGCTCTGGTCTGTCTGGCTCACGCCCTGCGCCACCACGCCGTTGTCGGCGCAGAGCACCAGCACGGCCCGGCGGGAAAACGCCAGCTCTGCCGTGCCGGTCAGGGCGGCGGCATCCTCCAGCATGGTCTCCAGCCTGCCCAGCCCGCCCAGCGGCTTGGCCAGGCTGGCCCAGTGAGTGTGGGCGGCGGTGCGGGCGGTCTCGTCCGGCCGGGTGATCCTGGAAAGAAGCTGTTTCAGTTCAAGCTCTGTCATTGGTCCTGTTCCTCTTGATGATAGTGTGCGGCGGCATCCACGAACCGCCGGGGCAGGGCCGTGCCCGCCCAATACAAATGCGGGAAGCCCGCATAGAAATGCTCGTTTGCAAAGCCGCAGTCCCATTGCTTCCCGTTTGGCTTTGCGGCGGTAAAGCCGGTGCCGTTGTCTGTGGAATCCCAGTGGTGGAACTCGTGCACCGGCAGATGCTCCCCGGCGCGGAACAGCATACTGTCGGCGTGGGCAGTCAATGTTGCGTATCCGAACCGCACCAGCCGCCCCACCCGGAAGCCCTGCCCCGGCAGGACACCTGCCATGGGCCAGCGTTCCCCGTTGGCATCCTCCAGGCTCTGGCCCAGATAGAGAAAGCCCCCGCACTCGGCCACCGTGGGCAGACCGCGCTCCACAGCCCGGCGCACAGAGGCCAGCATGGAGCGGTTCGCACTCAACTGCCCGGCATACAGCTCCGGGTAGCCGCCGGGCAGATAGAGCCCGCCGATCTGCTCCGGCAGGGCGGGGTCCTGCAGGGGGCTGAACCAGCAGAGCTCCGCCCCCGCCCGCTCCAGTGCTTCCAGCGTTTCGGCGTAGGTGAAGCAAAACGCCGCATCCCTTGCAACGGCAATGGGAACGCGGGGGCGCTGTTCCTCTCCTCCTTGGGGCGGCAGCTCTCCCGCAGGGGGGAACCTGTCGGTGTACGCCAAAGGCGCTGCGCCTTCGGTCAGGGCAAAAAGCTTCTCCCAATCCACCACCAGCGCATCGGCCATCCGGCTGATCTTCTGCTGTAAGTCCGCGATCTCCCCGGCAGTTTTCAGGCCTAAGTGGCGGCTCTCAAGGGCGGCATCCGGCAGGTGGGGCAGATAGCCCAGCACCGGCAGGCCGGTCTCCCGTTCCAGCATGGGAGCCAGCAGAGCATACAGATGGGGGGCACAGTCATTGAGCAGGATGCCCGCCAGATGGCTGGGGGTGCGGAACTGTTTCAGCCCGTTGATCTGGGCCGCCAGTGTCAGGCTGGCCCCTCTGGGCTGGACCACCAGAAGCACCGGCAGGCCCAGCGTATCGGCCAGATGCCAGGCACTGGCGGTATCACTCACGCCGCCCAGTCCATCGTAAAAGCCCATGGCACCCTCGCACACAGCTGCCCCGTGCCCGGCGGTGGCCTGCGCATAGAGCGCGCGCACCGTCTCCGGCGCAGAGAAAAACAGGTCGAGGTTGTGGCTCTCCACCCCCAGCACGGCCCGGTGAAACATGGGGTCGATATAGTCCGGCCCGCTCTTGAAGGAGCAGGGGTCCTGCCCCCGCCGCTTGAGCGCCGCCAGCAGGGCGCAGGTCAGTGTGGTTTTGCCGCTGCCGGAACAGGGCGCGGCCACAAGAAATTGGATCATTTGCGTTCTCCTGTGATAAGGAAGATGGGGTTATTGGCCATCAGCAGGTGGAGCCTGCCCGCAGGCCGGGTGCGGCTGACCGCGATCTGCGTTACCTCCGCAGCAAGGCCGTGGGCAGTCAGTGCGGCCACGGCGGCGCTCAGCGTTTCCAGCGCAATGGCAGAGATGCAGATGCGGGCGTTCGGATTCCGGGCAAGCACCGTGTCCACCACAGCCTCCATGCCCCCCTTGGTCCCGCCGATGAACACGGCATCCGGGGCGGGCAGGTCAGCCAGCGCGGCGGGTGCGCGGCCCTCCACCAGTGTCAGGTTGCAGGCGTGGAATGTTTCCCGGTTCTGCCGGATGAGCCCGCAGGCCTCCGGGTCACACTCCACGGCATACACATGCCCCCGGGGTGCAGCCAGTGCCAGCTCCACGCTCACGCTGCCGGTGCCCGCCCCCACATCCCACAGAGTATCGGCAGGCTGCACGGCCAGCTTGGCCAGCGCCGCCGCCCGCACCTCCTGCTTGGTCATGGGCACCTCTCCCCTGTGGAAGGCTTCATCCGGGAAGCCGGGCACCCGCCGGGGCGGCTGAGGAAGATGCTCCACAAGCAGAACGCTCAGGCTTGCAAACTGCTTTTGCGCAAACTCCTGCGCCGTGCCGAACAGGATCTTTTCCTCTGCCCGGCCCAGCTCTTCGCCCACCAGCACATGGGCATCGCCCAGCCCGGCAGCAGCCAATCGGCCGCAGAGGGAGGCAGGCGTTTCTGCCCCGCCGGTCAGGAAAAACACAGGCTTTCCCCCAGCCGTCAGGCACTCGGCCACCGGGTCGCAGGCACAGCCGTGGGCCGAGACCAGCTTCCACTCCTGCCAGGAGCGGCCCACCGCAGCGGCCAGCAGCTGAACGCTGGAAAGCCCCGGCAGCACCCGGCAGGAGATGCCAAAGGCCCGCAGCATCGGCAGCAGCTGGGCCGCACCGGAGTAAAACCCGGTGTCGCCGCTGTACACAAGGGCAGCATCCACCTCCGGGTCAGCCGCCAGCGCGGCAAGGACATCCTCAGGCTGATACAGGGCCTTCCGATGTTCCGTACAGCCCTGCGGCAGCTGTTCCAGCAGGCGCTTTGCCCCCAGGATCAGTCCGGCGTTCTGCAGAGCGGCAAGGCCCTGCGCGGTCAGGCTTTCCGGCGTGCCCGACCCCATCCCGATGAGTGTGATCATTGCAGCATCTCCTTACAATGTGTCAGGATCTGTTCCGCCGTTTCGCCCTGCTCGGCCGGGCGGCGGATGACGATGAGCTGTGCCCCGGTGTCCTGCGCTGCCCGGGCTTTTTCTTCAAAGCCGCCCGCCGCACCGCCATCTTTGGTAACGAGGAAGCGGATGGCAAACTGCTCTATCAGCGCCCGGTTCAGCGCATAGGAGAACGGCCCCTGCATGGCGATGATGTTCTTATGGGGGATATCTGCCCCCTCGCAGGCGGCAATGCCCTCCCGGGTGGGCAGGACACGGGGAAAAAGCCGTGCCGGTTCCAGCACAGCAAAGGCAGAAAGCTCCTTGGCCCCGGTGGCAAGCAGGACATTTCCCTGCGTCCGGGCCAGAAATCCCGCCGCATGGGCCGCAGAGGCAAACACCATGCTCCCGGCGGGCAGCGGGCTTTCGGGCCGGAGCAGGCGGCGGTACTCCGTGCCTGCTGTTTTGCAGGCTGCCCGGATGTTCCGGGTGGCCTCCACGGCATAGGGATGGGTCGCATCCACGCAAAGGTCAGCCCCCTGCAGCAGGGCGGTCATCTCCTCCGGGGTCAGCCGCCCGCAGTGGACGGTGATGCCGGACCTTTCGCCCTGTTCCTCGGCCCCCAGCGGGGTGGCCACGCTGACCAGTACCTCGGCCCCCAGTGCGGCCAACTGCTTCGAAAACACACGGCCCTCGGTGGTGCCGCTGAATATTACGGCCCTCATGCGCGGTACCCCCGCGGCGTGACCATCCGCCCGCTCAGCTGGCGGGTCTGGGCGTTGCCGACAAATACGGTGGTGAACATATCCACCGGGGTGGTTTCCAGCGCAGCCAGCGTCAGAACGCGGCTTTCCTGCCCCTCCCGGCCAATGTTCCGCACGATGCCGCAGACCGTTCCGGGTGCTTTGCCGTTTGCCAGCAGGATGCGCACCGCCCGCGCCAGATAGTCCGGCCGTCCCTTGGAGGAGGGGTTGTACAGCGCGATGCAGAAATCCCCCATGGCTGCCGCCGCCAGCCGCCGCTCAATGACCTCCCACGGCGTGAGCCGGTCAGAGAGGGAGAGCACACAGAAATCGTGGGCCAGCGGGGCACCCAGCACCGCACCGCCGCTCAGGGCGGCGGTCAGGCCGGGCACCACCTCCACCGTCACGTCCGGGAAGTGCTCGGCCAGCTCCAGCAGAGGGCTTGCCATGCCGTAGACCCCGGCATCTCCCGAGCAGACCAGCGCCACCGCCCTGCCGCTCCGGGCCGTTTCCAGCGCCCAGCGGCAGCGGTCGATCTCCTTGGTCATGCCGGTGGAATAATAGAGCTTGTCCGGGAAGTAGGGGCGCACCAGATCCAGATAGACCGTATAGCCGCACAGCACCTCGGCTTGCGTTAAGGCGCTCTGCGCCTGTGCGGTCAGAAACCGGGGATCCCCGGGCCCAAGCCCGACAACAAAAACAACATTAGGCATCCTGCCACCTCCAATCCGGGGCAAAGGGACGAAGCGCCAGCGCAAAGGTCACGCCGTAGCCCGCCTGTTTGGGAAGAATGATCGTGCCGCCTGCCGCCAGCACCGCCGCCCGCTCGCAGACATTGTCCACACCGGTCACGCTCCGGACAAAGGCCGAAGGTGTGAACTGCCCGGGGGCGTTCTGCAGCTGTGCGGCAGAATAAAACTGCACCGGCCAGCCGTGGATTCTGCAAAATTCCAGCAGGCCCGGCTCATGGGCTTTCAGGTCGATGCTGGCTGCCGCCGTGATGCACACTGCTGCAAGGCCGTGGGCCGCGCAGAACTGTGCAAAGGCCGCTTCCAGCTGTGCGGCGCTGGTCTCCCGCCTGCACCCGATGCCCAGCACACCGATCTTCGGGATCAGGTGCAGCGCATCGCCCGCCGGGAAAAGGGTCAGGGCAAAGTCGGCGCGCTCTGCCTCCCCCGCCGGGATCACCCCGGCAGGGGCCTGCCCGGCAATGGGGAATTCCGAGCGGTACCGCACCGGCCCGCCCGCCAGCAGTCTGCTGCTGACGCGCTTGATGCGCCCCGGCTCCAGCACGGCGCAGTTCTGGTGCCTGGCCCACGCATCTACGGCAAACACCCCGTTGGCATCGGTGGCCGTGGTAATGACCGGCACCGCACCGCAGACCGCCGCCAGCGCCCGAGCCAGATCGTTGGCCCCGCCCAGATGGCCCGAAAGGATCGGCACCGCAAAATGGCCGCACTCGTCCAGCACCACCACGGCAGGGTCCACCGCCTTGTTCCGGCAGTGGGGCGCAATGGCCCGCACCGCTATGCCCACAGCCCCCACAAAGATCAGGGCATCCGCATGGGCGAACTGCTCTGCGGTCCAGTCGGCAAGGCCGGGCCCGCCATGGCCGCAGCGGGCCACAGTGCCGGGCAGGTCACTGGCCAGCTTTTGGGCCAGCGCCAGCCCTTTTTCCGTAAAGGCAAGATAGGCGCGGGTCACTGGTCTGCCCCCTTGCGGAACTCCGTCGTAAAGGTTGGGTCGTAGAGCTTGCTCCGCTCATACCGGGTGCCCAGAAAATCCCCCACCACGATGAGCGCCGTCTTGGTGATGCCGTTGGCGCGGGTGCTCCCGGCCAGCGTGCCCACGGTGCAGCGCACCACCTTCTGCTCCGGCCAGCTGGCCTTGTAGACCACGGCGGCAGGAGTCTCCGGCGTGTAGGCTCCGCCTGCCAGCAGGGCCTGCTGCACCTTGTCGATGAGGCCGACGGAGAGGAAGATCACCATGGTTGCCCCATGGGCGGCAAGGCTGGCCAGCTTCTCCTTTTCCGGCACCGGGGTGCGCCCCTCCATCCGGGTAATGATCACGGTCTGGCTGATGGTGGGCAGAGTGTACTCGGCGTTCAGCGCCGCCGCCGCCCCGCAAAAGCTGGACACGCCGGGGGTATCATCGTAGGGGATGCCATCCGCATCCAGTGCATCCATCTGCTCCCGGATGGCCCCATACAGGCAGGGGTCGCCGGTGTGGAGCCGCACGGTGGTCCCGCCTGCGGCTTCCACCCGGTGCATCACGTCCAGCACCTGTTCCAGCGTCATCTCGGCGCTGTTGTAAACGGCGCACTCCGGCTTCGCCAGCCCCAGCAGAGCCGGGTTGACCAGACTGCCCGCATAAATGATGCAGTCGGCTTCCTGCAGCAGGGCCGCCCCCCGCCGGGTGATGAGGTCAGGTGCGCCGGGGCCTGCGCCTACAAAATGTACCATCTCAATGCTCCTTCCATTCGTTCAGCAGTTGTGCGGCAGTGTCGGTGGCTCCCAGCGGGCCGTGCTGGTTGGAAAACAGCACCGCCCCCACCCGGAACGCCCCGCAGGCCCGCCGGTCAAGGTGGAGCTGGACTGCCCGCAGCAGGCTTTCCAGCACCGGAGCCCGCAGGCCGGCGCTGTCCAGGAGTTCCAGACAGGCATCGGTGGTGGCAGCGTCCATCAGGGCGGCGCAGACTTCCCGGGAAGCGCCGCAGAGCGCCGCATGGGTGCAGAACAGCTCGGTGCGGCAGTCGGCAGTGTGGGAATGGGTGTTCATAATACCGCCCGCCACCTTGACCAGCTTGCCCACATGGCCCACCAGAAGCACCTCTTCAAAGCGGGCCGCAGCAGCCATATCCAGCGTATCACCGATAAAGTTCGAGGTTTTCACCACCGGAACAGCGTGAAA
This sequence comes from Faecalibacterium sp. Marseille-Q0746, assembly GCF_017377595.1. Lineage (NCBI taxonomy): Bacteria > Bacillati > Bacillota > Clostridia > Eubacteriales > Oscillospiraceae > Faecalibacterium > Faecalibacterium sp. Marseille-Q0746. The sequence goes on from NZ_JAFREI010000008.1 coordinate 82,084, forward strand.
CTCCGGGTAACTTTCGTGCAGATAGTCCAGCCCGTAATTGCCGGGGGCCAGGATGAGCCGCCTGGGGCTGCCCGCCCGGAGAGCGGCCTGATTCATTTCCAGCTGGATGGTGTCCAGGATCGCCTGCTGGCTCATAGGCTCCACAATGCCGCTGGTTCCCAGCACCGAAAGCCCGCCCTCGACCCCGATGTGGGGGTTGAAGGTGCGCTTTGCCACCTCTTCCCCGCCCTCGATGGAGATGGTCACGGCAAAGCCGCCGGTGTAGCAGGCGCTCTCGGCTTCCCTTTGCAGGGCCTCGGCGATCATCTGCCGGGGCACATGGTTGATGGCAGCTTCCCCCACCGGCTGGTCCAGCCCGGCCTTGGTCACCCGGCCCACGCCCTTGCCGCCGGAGATGCGGATCTCGGTGGTATCGGGCAGCAATTCTACGGCGGCGATCACGGGCAGGCCGGTGGTCACATCCACATCATCCCCGCCGTCCTTCTCAATGGCGCATTCGGCACCGGCTCCGGCGGGGCGGCAGTACAGCGGTGCCACCTCCACCACGATGCCCTTCGGCGTGCGCAGGGCAACACTCTCCGGGGCATGGCCGGTGAGCAGGAGCCGCGCGGCCCCCGCCGCACCCAGCGCCGCGCAGGTGCCGGTGGTGTACCCGCAGCGGAGCAGCTTCTGCCCACTGCGGACGTAATGTTCAAACTTTGGCCCGGCAGGCTTTTCCGGGCCGAACACGGCCTCGTACTGCTCCTTGGTCAGGCTGTACAGCGCCCGGATGTTCTCCGGGGCAAAGGCCTCCTTCGGGGTCAGCACCCCCGAAACGCTGTGCGGGAACACGCAGACCACCGCATCCGCGATCTTCTGCGCCATGTCCAGCTCGTGCAGGCTGACGATCACGGCCAGCCCCTGCTCATGGGCCAGTTTCTGCAGGATGGTCAGCAGCTCGATCTTTCCCTTGACATCCAGAAAAGAGGTCGGCTCGTCCAGCAGCAGAACTCCGGGCTGCTGGCAGATGGCACGGGCCAGCAGAACGCGCTGGCGCTGGCCGTCGCTGATGCAGTTGAAATCCCGGCCCGCCAGAGGGGAAGCCCCCACCAGTTCCAGCGCGTCCCGCACGGCCTGCCGGTCGGTATCGGACAGGATGCCCAGCCGCCCGGTATAGGGGATGCGTCCGGCGGCGGCAAACTCAAAGCAGGAAGTCAGCTCGGTGCGGCGGGTATGGGGCAGCATCAGGGCCAGCTTCCGGGCCCGGGCCGGGCCGGTGTAATCGGTTAGGCTGCGGCCATCCAGCAGGACAGCCCCGCCCAGGGGGGCCAGCTGGCCCGCCAGCGTTTTGAGCAGGGTGGATTTGCCCGCGCCGTTTGGCCCGATGAGGGCCAGGATCTGCCCCGGCACCGCCCCCAGCGTGATGCCGGAAGCAAGGGGCGCGCTGCCATAGCCGATGGCCAGCTCTTTCGTTTCACAGAGGTATTTCATCGCACACCCTCCTGACCCCGGCGCACCAGCAGCCAGATGACCACCGGTGCACCAAACACTGCCGTTACGGCGCTGATCGAAAGCTCGGTGGGGGCAAACATACTGCGGGCGATGAGGTCGCACAGCAGGCAGAAAGCCGCCCCGCCCAGGCAGCACCCGGGCAGCACCACCAGCGGCCTTGCGCTGCCGAACAGCTGCTTGACCAGATGGGGCACCGCAATGCCCACAAAGGAGATGGGCCCCGCAAAGGCCGTGACACAGGCGGCCAGCAGGCTGGAAAGCAGCACCAGCAGCCGGGAAAAGGCTTTGACATTGATGCCCACGCTCCGGGCGTAGGCCTCTCCCATCTGGTAGGCGGCCATGGGCTTGGAAAGGCAGAACGCTGCCGCCAGAGCGGGCAGCACCACCAGCGCCGCCGCCCGCACATTGCCCCAGGTCATGCCGGAAAAGCTGCCCTGAGACCAGTTGTGGAGGTTGACGATGTTGCTGTCCTGGGCAAAGGCCACCACAAACTCCGTGACGGCCGAGCAGATGTAGCCGATCATCACACCGCAGATAACAAGGATGCTCATCCGCTGCACCCGCCGGGAGACCGCCAGCACAAAGGCCATGGAGGCCATGGCCCCCGCAAAGGCGGCTGTGATCAGGGTAAGGGAGCTGGTGAGCAGGCCATGGTTCAGAAAAGCCACCATGACCAGTGCCACGGCCAGCTTGGCCCCGCTGGAGATGCCCATGACAAAGGGCCCTGCAATGGGGTTGGCAAAAAAGGTCTGCAGCAGGTAGCCCGCCGCCGAGAGCGCCGCCCCCAGCAGCACCACCATCACGGCCCGGGGCAGGCGCAGCTGGGTGATGATGCCCACGCTCAAAGCGTCCCGCCCGCAGCCGGTCAGGGCCGCCAGCACTGCCCCCGGTGTCAGGGACACACTGCCCCAGAACAGGTTGGCGGCAAACAGCACCGCCAGCAGCAGGGCAAGGATGCCGTAAGAAAGGATCAGGCGCTTTTTGCTGGTCATAGGTTACTCTACTTTCCTCAGAAATTGCAGGTCGGCGGGGTCGTTCTCCGTAAAGACACGGTGCAGGTCGAGCACAAAATCGACCAGCGCCGTACTCTGCTGGAAAAAGCTCTGGGTGGTGCACCAGACACTGCCGCTCTGCACGGCCTTGAACTCGGCCAGCAGGGGGCATTTTGCCACCAGTTCCTCCGTGGTGTGCACCACGCCCTCAATGGTGCTGTTGTAAAGGAGCACATCCGCATCCTTTGCACCGGCGTAAAAATCCTCCAGCGGCAGGTTCATGGTGGAAAGGTTGTTGCCGTTGTCGGTCAGGTCCGCAAAAACATAATCACCGCCCGCCATCTCGATCATCTGGGCCACATAATCGCCGCCCTTGCGCACATTGGCAAGGTTGTTGGCTGTGATGGAGAAAAAGGCACAGCGCTTGCCGGTGGGAGCCTGCCCGGCCAGCGGTGCAAGGCGCTCCACCTGCCGGGCGAACTCCTGTTCTGCCAGCTCCTCTTTCCCCAGCAGGATGCCCCAGAACTTGAGCCATTCCAGCCGGGCCAGCGGGCCGCTCTCATAGCTGGAGCGCTCCACCAGCACCGGGATGCCGAACCGTTCCAGCTGCTCCTTGACCTCCGGGGTGTGGTAGATCATGGTGTTCTCGATGGCAAGGCCGCAGTTGGCCGCAAGGATCTTTTCGTAGTCCGGGGCGCTGTACTTGCCCGCATAGGCAATGCGCCCGGCCTCCATGGCGGCTCTGGCCTCATCCAGATACCAGCCCTCCGCCCGGGTGCCGGAAAGGGTCACACTGTCCAGCCCATCCAGCGCGAGGAACAGGTCCATCACCGAGGTGGAGACAAGGTAGATGTTCCGGACGGGCTGACGCAGCACCGTCACGCTCTCGGGCAGGCCTTCCACCGCAGCGGCATCCTCCGGGGTCACAAGGAACTGCTCCCCCGATTCGGTCAGGGTCAGCATGGTATAGCCGCCCTCATAGCAGTCTGCAGTAAACTGTGTGGCGTAATCCAGCGGGCAGGCATGGTCAAAGACCAGTTCTTCTGTGCTGGCGGGCGCTGTCTCGGAGGCAGCGCAACCCGACAGGGCCAGTACTGTAGCAGGCAGAACGCGCAGGAATTGTTGTCGGGTGATCTTCATAGGGAATAACCTCTCCGTCGCCTTCGGCGACAGCTCCCCTCGTAGGGGAGCCAAGTTTGCGCTATTGCTCTCTTGCCTCTCCTATTAGGAGAGGTGGCATCGCACGGCGATGCCGGAGAGGTTCAGTTCAGCGCAAAGGTCAGCGTATACTCGATCTCATGGGGGGTGCTCATGGCTACGGTATCGGCAGTGACAGCCAGCGGGGTGCCCAGTGCAGAAACGGGGATTTCAAAGGTGGAGTTGCCCTCGGTGTTGGTGGGCAGATACTTCTCGCCGTCCACGATCATGTAATCATAATTGGGGCTGCTCCACAGGATGACAGCGGTCATTTTGCCGTCCGCCACGGTCAGGGCGGCAGGGCTTTCCACGGTGGCACGGCCAGAGCCGCCCTCCAGGGTCACATTGACGCTGTATTCACCGTCCGCAGGGGTCTCGGCAGCTTCCTCAGCCTTGGGCTGTGCATTGCGGATGCTCACGGTGTGGTCATACCACTTGCCCTTGGTCCCGAGGAGTGCCAGCTGGAAGTCCTGGTCCACAGCGGCCACGGGGATATCATAGCCGTAGACCTCCTCCGAGGTGCCATCAGAGTAAGTGACGGTGTCGGTGGTAGGCAGCAGCCAGTCTGCCTTGTTGGCCTCGGCATCGGCGGCCATGCCAACGTACAGGTTGACGATCTTCTTGGAGGCCAGACTGACGTGGAAGGTCATCTGCCCGTTCTCCACGGTCAGGGTGCCCATGCCATTGCAGGCTTCGTTGGCGTGGAACATGCCGCTGTCGGTGTCGAACTCAGCCGTGTACACGCCGTCCGGCAGGGCAGCTTCGGTGCTTTCGGAAGCGGCGGCAGCGCTCACGGCAGAAGCGGCTTCCGAGCTGACAGCAGAGGAAGCAGCGGAAGAAGCCCCGCCGCAGCCGGTGAGGACGGCGGCCAGCATCAGGGAAGCAACGGACAGGGAAACAAACTGTTTGCAGTGCATAAACAAAATACCTCAAAAATTCAGAATTTGAAATGGGAGTGTTTCTCCTCATGCGGGGAAGCTCTCCATAAAAAATGCCCGAAAAGATCTCTCCCTTCGGGCATTGGAATGCGGAATATTAGCCGTTCAGGGAATCAATGGCGGCTTTGGTGTGCTCAATGTAGCGCTGCTGGATGTCCTCGATCTCACCCAGACCGGCGATCTGGCACTCCACGGACGCGAAGTCACCGGAGGCCTGGAACTGGCTCAGCCAGGAATCGTCATCCGCACCGGCCATATCGTTGTTGGCGTGGTCACCGGCAACGACCATCAGGGGGCGCAGGATGACCTTGGTGTAACCGGCGGCCTTGACAGCCTCGATGACGTTCTCGCAGGCTGTCTCCTCGGGCTCACCCTCCACCGTGCCGATGAACACGTTGCTGTAGCCCAGGGTCTGCATGGCGGTCTGCATCTGGCTGTAGCTCACTTTTGCGGTGTGGGAGGTGCCGTGGCCCATAAAGACGAAGGCGACCTTCTCCTCAGCAGCGGCATCCAGGCTGTCGAAACCGGCATCCTTCACAGCAGCAGCGGTAACGGCCTTGGCAACAGCTTCCTTGTCGGCGTTGATGACGGCAGCATCGGCACCAACCTCGCCCAGCAGGGGCTCGGCAACGGCGACACTCTCGAACTTGTCCTTGTACTCGTCGATCATCTCCATCATCTCGTCGTACTCTGCACCGTGCATCAGGTGGGTGGGCTGGACGACCAGGTTCTTCACGCCGTTGGCCACAGCGCGGTCCAGAGCCTGCTGCATGTTGTCGATCTTCTCGCCGTCGCGGGCCTGAACATGGTTGATGATGATCTGTGCGGTGAAGGCGCGGCGGACAGACCAATCGGGATAAGCGGCCTGCAGCGCATCCTCGATGCCCTTGATATCCTTCACTCGGCTGTCGTTGAAGGAGGTGCCGAAGGAGACCACCAGCAGCTCATTCTCGCCGATGTCGTCCTGATTGCGGCTGTCGTCCTTGGAAGCATCGCCGGTGTCGCGGCCAAAGTAGTCAGGGTCAGCCTCTTCGCCCTCGACCAGCTCCTTCTGGGCATCGGTCAGGGCATCCCATGCGGCCTTGGCGGCCTCACACTGGGCATCGGTGTCATCGGTGCGCTCCTGCACATAGATGGCATCGATCAGGTCTGCAACGTTCTTTGCGGCCAATTCGTCAGCCTCCTCGCCGGAAACCTCGCTGCTGGCAGCAGATCCTGCCGTGCTGGAAGCAGTGGTGCTGCTTGCGGCACCGCCGCAGCCGGTCAGTACACCGGCGCAGAGGGCCAGAGCGGTCAGAGCGGCCACTGCTTTGTGGATGGTGCGTTTTCTCATTTTTGTTCGTTCCTTTCCTGTTTTTGAACATGATTTTTGCTGAACAGAAGGTACAGGAAAGAGTGCCCGGCAAAACAAAAGGGGCCTTTCTGCTTGCGGGATGGCAAAGCAAAAAGGCCCTTTTCAGTTTTTTCAGGCTTTTTGGGTACAACCAATTCCTCGTGATCTGGGGCTTGCGCCCCCGTACCAACAGCGGGCAGGTTTCCTGGCTGAAAGCTCAACATCCACCGCCGCCTTCCCGGAACATGCGTTCCAGTGACCGGTGCAGCTGCACCCTGGCGGTAAACTCCCTATCACAGTGACGAGATCGTGCGGGATTTGCACCCGCTTCCCTTTTAACGTGCCTGCCCCCGGCCAGAGCCGCGGGCGGTACGCACCTGCTGTTTTCTATTCAGTTCGCTGTTCAGTATAACATACTCAACGGAGGAATGCAATCACCACTCCGGGGAAACTTCCGGGCTCACAGGCGGTGTTTTTTCCCCGATCAGGGCCACCGCCACATCGTTGACATTGGTGCCCGTTGCCCCGGTGATGATCAGGCCATCCACTGCTTTCAGGGCGTGGTAGGAATCGTTGTTCTGCAAAGCAGCGTATCCGCTCCAGCCCCCGGCCTCCAGCGCGGCAAGGGTATCCCCATCCACATAGCCGCCGGCGGCATCGGTGGGGCCGTCTGTGCCATCGCTGCCCGCAGAGAACACCGCCGCGTTCAGCCCGGCAATGGCGGGCGCGGCCGCAAGGGCCAGCTCCTGATTTCTTCCGCCAAGCCCTTTTCCGGTCAGGTGAACGATGGTCTCGCCGCCCGCGATGTAGGCCAGCTTTTTCCCCTGCCCTGCCTGGGTGCGAACAATGGAGCCAAGAAAGCTGCCTGCTTCCCGTGCTTCGCAGCAGAGTTGGTCGGTCAGGAGAACCGGTTCATATCCCAGATTCCGGCAGGCACTGGCCGCGGCACGGCAAAGCTCCCGCACGCTGCCGGTGATCCGGGTGGTCACATTGTCCAGCGTTTTGGGCGTTTCCTGCGCCAGCAGGGCCCGGGCCTGTGCTGAGAGTGCCAGATGATACTTTTCGGCAACGGCAAGCGCCTGGGCGCAGGTGGAGGTATCCGGCACCGCCGGGCCGCTGGCGATCATATCCAGCGGATCCCCCAGAATGTCGCTCAGCACGATGCTGAACACCTGCGCAGGGGCACAGCGCTGCGCGAACCGCCCGCCCTTCACACCGGAAAGCCGCTTGCGGATGGTATTCATCTCCACAATGTCGGCCCCGCTGGCCAGCAGCTGGCTCGTGATGTCCTGCAGCTCTGCCCCGGAAACGAGCGGCTGCTCGAACAGCGCACTGCCGCCGCCGGAAAGCAGGAACAGCACCGTATCCCCGGCAGTCAGCCCCTGCACCAGCGCCAGCGCCTTTTGGGTGGCCGCAAAACCGTTTTCATCCGGTACCGGGTGGCCCGCCTCATAGCAGGTCACCCCGGGGATCTCACCTTTCACATGGCCGTACTTGGTCACGACCACGCCGCCATCCACCCGGCCCAGCGTTTCAACCGCCGCGTGTGCCATCTGCCAGGCCGCCTTGCCCGCCGCCACCAGAAGCACCCGGCCCTTCCCGGGCCGGAGATCCCGCAGCGCGCGGCGCACCGCCTCATCCGGCAGAACAGCGTTCAGGCTGGAACGAAGAATCACATCCGCATCCCGGCGCAGTGCAGCATTCATAGACTCGCCCTCCTTGCAGCGGTGTCCGCCCCTCCGGGACAGCGCACCAGAAACAACCGAATAAAAAATCAAGACCGACGATCTCTTTTGAAATCGTCGGTCTTGTTCCAATCCGAGTGGCGAGAATCGAACTCACGGCCTCTTGAACCCCATTCAAGCGCGCTACCAAAACTGCGCTACACCCGGACATCTGATTGAGCTTGTCGCTCACGGCTCAATCAGTATACCCGAAGAATGGTGTTTTGTCAAGCACTATTTTCAAATTTCTTCTTCATTTTCGGCAATGGCCGTTGTGCTGCCCACCGGCTGCGGAAACTCCACCGTAGCCAGCGCCACAGCGAACACGCTCTGCGCACCGGCATCCAGCAGAGCCTGCGCGCAGGCCGAGGCCGTGGCTCCGGTGGTCAGGACATCGTCCACCAGCAGAATGCGCTTTCCCTCCACAGCCTCCGGCCGGGCCACCCGGAAGGCCCCCGCCACATTGGCCAGCCGCTCGTCAAGGGAGAGCCCCTCCTGCCGCCGGGTGGAGCGGGCACGGGTCAGCGCGTCCGTGACCACCGGCACGCCCACCGCCCGGGCAAGGGGCTGTGCCATCCGCTCCGGCACATTGTAGCCGCGCTTTTTGCTGGAGGCCGGTACCGGAAGGATGCAGTCGTAACCCCTGTCAAGGCCCGGTACCGGTTCGGGCAGGGGCTCAGAACCATGCATTCTGATCTCGCTGCCAAAGAGCAGGCGGGCCATCTCCACGCCCAGCTCCACAGCTGCCCAGGGCGCGCCCTGATATTTTGCCCGCAGCACCGCGCGGCGGACAAGGCCGGTGTATCGGTAGGGCGCGGCTGCCCCATCCAGCCGCCCCAGGTAGTGCTCGGAGCCGCGCAGCCGCATGGAGGGTGCACGGCGCAGCTCTGCCAGCTCATCGGCGCAGTCCGGGCAGGCAGGCTGGTTCCCCAGCACCCGATCACAAAAAGGGCAGCGGCGCGGGTAAAGCACCCAGCGCAGCTGCCGCAGTGTGCGGCTCAGGCCGCTGTAATAAAGCATCAGTCGTTCTTGACCGCAATGATGACGCGGACCTTTTTTCCGGCAGCGCAGCCGAAATTATCGTACCAGCCAGTCAGCTGGTAGCCTTCCGCATCCACCTGAGCCAGCTTGGTGGGGTAATACTGGCCCTTGTACCACAGGTAGACCTGCACATTGTCTGCCATCTCGTAGCGTTCATTGCCCGAGAGCACCGAGGCCGCGCCGACCTTGTCGATCTTCAGGGGCATCAGCTGCATCATGGCCTTGACAGAGCCGGTGGTCTCCTGCCGCACGGCAATGCCGCCCGCCAGCACCGGATACTTGATGGCCGTGGTGTAGCTGGCCGCCGCGCCGTTGACGTAGCAGACATAGGTCGCCCCGCCGCCGATGTAGTTAAAGATCTGCTTGAAGGGGGTGCCCGTGATCTCCGCGATCTGCTGGAAGCCAATGCTCATCAGGGAGCCGGTGTTGCTGGTCAGTTTCTGCCAGGCCGTGCTCAGGATATCGCCCGAGACGATGCCCCACAGGATCTCGCTGGTGGTGGGCACCAGCAGGTTGGACAGGCGGTCTGCCGCCGTGGTACCGGTCACAGTGGTGGTGGTACCCGAGGCAGAGCCGGAGCTGTCGGTGCCGCCCGTGGCCGCTCCGGTGGTGGTGCCTGTCGTGGTCGTAGTGCCGGAGGCGGAATCTCCCGCCACAATGCCGGTGACGAGGCTCTTCAGGTCAGAATAATTCATGGCCAGATTTTTCACATCGTCCAGCACGCCGTAGCTCCACAGGTCGCCGGTCACATCGTTCAGGATGAGCCGGTCGATCTGTCCGGCATCGTTGACGGTATAGTAACGGACATCGAGGTCACTCAGTGTTACCCCCGATAGGCGGCTGGGACGAACCGTCCCAGCCACACCCTCCGAAGTCGTATCCAGAATCTCTACATCGTCGGCCAGGGCGGCAGCGCCCAGCGCAGTGGCATTGGTATTGATGGTGCCGTTGACGCGGCGGTCATCGATGTGTTCCACGCTCTCGCCCTCCGGGGTGACCTTGATCTCTACCAGCCACCCCTGCGGAAAGTTCAGGCTCTTGTCCACGTTCACCGTGCGGGCAATGCCATCGGTGCACATGACGGAGACTTTCTGCAAAACATCCGCGCCGTTCTCTTCCACCAGACTGCGGGTGGCGGTCTGCACGACACCGTAGAACACGCTGTCGGCTTCCTCGCCGGTCACGATCCCGGCAGCCTCATTGTTCATGCCCAACAGCAGGGTGACGACCTCGCCCACGCCGCCGCCGTTGAGGGAGGACACCTGGGAGGCCACCGCAGAGGAGCCCAGCGTATAGCTGGTGCCTGCCACCGTTACACTGGTGGGGGCACTGGCACTGGGCGAAACTGCCGTGATGCGGCCAGCGGCGCGGCGGGTGTAGACCCACAATGTCTGTAAACTCTCACTGTAATAATACACGTCGTATTTGTTCAGCTCCGCAGATTCCGACGCTTTATCGTTGCGGTAGACCATCTTGGGAACAAAGGGCAGCTGGACCGTATCGCCCGCCACAAAGGGGCCCTTCAGGCTCTTGAGCATGACGCTGGAGGTATCCACCTGGCCATTGGAGACCGTGAAGCCCAGGCTGCTGCCGTAGGCACTGCCGCTGGCGGTGTTGGCTGTCAGGGCGTTGTAGAACAGCAGGGCGCACTCCTCGTAGTTGAGCGCCTCGCCCTGGCTGCAGTCCACCTGATTGCGCAGGCCCAGCTCACTGGCCTTGTTCAGCTGTGCGTTGGGGAAGGAGCCGCTCAGGTCGGTCATCTTATAGCCCATCAGCTTGAGGATGGCCGTGACCGCCTCCTCCAGCGTCACAGCGTTGTCGGGCCGGAAAGAGCCGTCGGTGTAGCCGTTCATCCAGCCGTTCTGCACCGCAATGCGGACATAGGGTGCATAGGGCGAAGTGCCGGGCAGGTCGGTGAACAGGGTGCCCACTGTGCCCTGAGAGCCCACGCTCTCGCGGTAGGTGGAGTAGGACACCAGCATCCGGGCCAGCGCACCGCGGGTGACCACAGCGTTCAGGGCAGCCTGCTGGCTGCTGTCCATCGCGTTCAGCGTGATGGACAGCTGGACCGCCGTGTTGGCGTTGCCCGCTGCCGATGCCGGCAGCACCAGCATCGACACGGCAATGCTTACCGCCAGCAGAAATGCAAGGATTCGCTTTTTCATGGAAAATCCTCCTTAAAATAGTTTCTAATGTATTCCGGGTTGCGGCTCCCAGCGTCTGCTTCGTGCAAAGCCTTGCACTTGCATCCTGCTGGCCGCGGCCCCAACAACTCCTCCCTTCATCCGCCACTGGCGGCGGTCGTCGTTGTTGCCCCTATTAGGGGAGCTCCGCAAGGCGCTGGCAAAGCCAGACCGAAGCGGTAAGAGGTTTAATCATATCTCAGCGCTTCAATGGGGTTCAGCCTTGCGGCGCGCTTGGCGGGCAGATAGCCGAACAGCACACCGATGCCCACTGAGATGCCAAAGGCCACCACGATGGAGTTGAACGAGGGGCTGACGGTCACATCAATGCTGCTGGAGATCATGGGCAGGATGCGGTTTGCCGCCATGGACACGATATAGCCAAGGACGATGCCCAGCACGCCGCCCAGTGCGGAGGTGGTGGCAGCTTCCACCACGAACTGCGACAGGATCACCCGCTCCTTGGCACCCAGTGCCTTGCGGATGCCGATCTCCCGGGTGCGCTCGGTCACCGACACCAGCATGATGTTCATAATGCCGATGCCGCCCACCAGCAGCGAGATGCTGGCAATGCCGGTAAGGATGATGATGACCATGTTGATCATCTCGTTCATCTCCTCCAGCCACTCGCTGGCGCTGTAGATGTAGTAAGTGTTGTCGCTCTTGAGCAGGTCGTACAGACCGCTTTCCACCACCGCCTTGGCCTCGTTGGCGCGGCTCTCGTCCTTCATAATCGCAACAAAGTTCTTGGCGCTGGACTGGTTGGAGAGCCGCATGGCCGTGGTGTAGGGCAGATAGATGCAGTCATCATCGGAGCCCTGCTGCAGGTTCTTGTCCGTCACCTTGGCGTTCAGCACGCCCACGATCCGGAACTTGTAGGCCCCCAGCTTGATGGTCTGGCCCACTGCGTTGCCGCCGTAGGCTGCCCGGTTGAGGTAATCGCCGATGATGCAGACCTGCTTATTGTCCTTGATGTCCATGTACTGCAGGCCGCGCCCCTGGGCGAGGGTATAGTTTTTCATCTCAGTGTAGTGCTCGTCCACACCGTAAACACTGGTGCCGTAGCGGTAGGTCGTGGTGCCCACCTTGGGGGTGTTGTTGCTGAAATCGATCTGGGGCGAGACTGCGGAGATGAGCTCCTTGTTCTTATCCGCGATCTTATACACATCCTCCACCGAGGCGGTGCGGGAGCCGTAGCCCCAGACCTGAATGGACAGGGCATTCGTGCCCAGCGCCGAAAAGCTGTCCCGCATGCTCTGGGTCATGCCGTTGCCCAGGCCCACGATAACGATGACCGCCATGACACCGATGATGATGCCCAGCATGGTCAGGAAGGTGCGGAGTTTGTTGCTCCACACATTCTGGAGGGCCTGACGGAAGGTCTCAATGATCATTTGTTCCCCTCCTGTTCTGCCGATTCAAAGTTCAGCGTCGGCTGGACGATGGCTTCCGGCGCGCGGGAGTCGCCATCGTAGACCACCTGACCATCCTCCAGCCGGATGATGCGGTCGGCCTGCACGGCAATGGAGTTGTCATGGGTGATGAGCACCACCGTATGGCCCTGCCCATGCAGGTCCTGCAGCATTCCCAGCACCTCGCGGCCGGTGTGGCTGTCCAGCGCGCCGGTGGGCTCATCCGCCAGAATGATCGCCGGGTTGCGCACCAGCGCCCGCGCGATGGATACGCGCTGCTGCTGGCCGCCCGAAAGCTGGTTGGGCTTGTTTTTCAGCTTATCGCCCAGCCCCACCTGCTCCAGCACCTCGCGGGCCCGGCGGTGGCGCTCGGCGCGGGGGATGCCCGCATAGACCAGCGGCACCTCCACGTTTTCCAGTAAGTTTAATTTGGGCAGAAGATTATACTGCTGGAAGATGAACCCCAGCATCTCGTTGCGGATGGAGGCCAGCTCGTTCCGGCTCATCTTGCCCACATCCCGGCCGTTCAGCCGGTAGGTGCCCGCCGTGGGCACATCCAGACAGCCGATGATGTTCATGCAGGTGGACTTGCCGGAGCCGGACTGGCCCACAATGGCAACAAACTCGCCTTTTTCTATTTTCATGGTGATGTGGTCGGCGGCTTTTACCGTGGTGTCGCCCATCTGGTAATACTTGCAGACCGCATCAAATTCGATCAGAGCACTCATTCCATCCTCCCATCAGAAGATCATCATGCCGCTGCCATCGTCATAGTAGCTGTCGCTGCTGACCGAGTTGGGGTCGTAACCAATGGTGTCCCCCTCCTGGATGCCGCTGACGATCTGGGTGTAATCATCATCGCTGACACCGGTCTTGACGGCCACATAGACAAAGCCCTCGGGTGCCTCCATGGTGGCATCCGCCTTGGAAGCGCTGGGGGAATCCTGGGTCACCAGCACATAGCCGCCCCGGACGATGGCCGCATTGGGCACGGTCAGGGCATTGGCAGCCTCGGCCACCACGATCTCGGCATTGGCGTTCATGCCGGGCCGCAGGCCGTCGGTCTCGTCAATGCGGATGGTCACCGGGTAGGTGGTGGTGCCGCCGTTGGAAGCGCCCTTCATGGAGACGCGGGTCACAGTGCCCACATAGTTCTTATCCTGCACGGCATCGGCCGTGATCTGCACCTTCTGGCCCACAGTCAGGGAGCTGATCTGCAGCTCGTCCACATTGATGACCATTTCCAGATAGCTCAGGTCGTAGATGACGCAGAGGGTATCGCCGGATTTGACCGCATCGCCCACCTTGGCATCCTTTTCAATGATGGTGCCGCTGATGGGAGAGGTGACGGTATAGTTGGCCATGGTATCCTGCAGGTTCTGCAGGGAGATCTCAGCGCTGCGCAGGGTCTCAGAGGCCGACTGGATGCTCTCGGTCAGGTCATCGCCGCTCAGCTCGATCAGGATATCGTCCTTGGCAACAGTCTGGCCCTCCTGCACATGGATGGAGGTCACGGTGCCTGCGGCCTGTGCGGTCAGGGTACGCTCTGCCTGATAGCCAAAGGTGGCAGAGCCGATGGAGCTGACCCCGTTGATGGAGGCGGTGGCCGCCTGCGCGGTGGTCAGGCCACCCGCGTTCCGCACGGCAATGGTCACGGTGCGGGTGAGCAGGTTGCCGGTGCTCAGGGCATCCGTTCCGGTCACGCTGGTCACGGTGCCGTCCAGCTGCTCAAAGGTGCCGTCCAGCGTCACCTGGGCGGTCTGGCCCACGCTGAAATTGGCGGCATCAGCGGCGGGGAATTCCAGCGTCAGCAGCATTTTGGAGCTGTCGCGGATGATGGCGACCTCCTGCCCGCTGGTCACCTCGTCGCCCTTGGCGACCTTCAGGGTGCTCACGGTGCCATCCACCTCGGCACGCACATACTGGCGGTCCACCACCTTGTCATAGCTGCGCTGTGCCTGCTGCATGGCGATCTCAGCCTTTTCAAAATTGGTGGAAGCGTCCGAGCTGTCCAGCGTGTAGAGGATGCTCCCCTCATCCAGCACGTCGCCCTCCTCGAACTCGCCGGTGAGCACCTTGCCCTCCACCAGAGATTTCACGGTGTAGGTGTTGGCAGGGTTCAGGGTGCCGGTACCGCTCAGGGTGTTGGAGACATCCCGCACTTCAGGGCTGGTCTCCAGATAGCTGGGGTCCACGGCTGTGGTGCTGGCGCTCTTGGGCTTGAGCAAAAACACACCGCCCGCGATCACCACACAGACCACCGGCACGAGCCATTTCCAGTTCTTCTGCAAAAACAGCACCGGGGCCTTGGTTGTCTGTGCCGCAGGCGTTTCCGCACCCGGGTTCTCCGCGCCGTCCTTCTTCTTATTCCAGATCATCATGTTCCTCCTATCAAATTCAGGCCCGCCGGGGGCGGCCTGTCAGGTTCCTTTCCTATGTATAGGTGTAGTGTATCGCATTTTGCCCGGATACACAAGCGTCCAAATTTCGTTTGATCGCTTTTCAGCAAATTTTCACAGATTGTAAACCTTTGTGCAAATCGCAAGTTGACCTGTCTGCCGCTTTCTGGTTTAATCGGGACGTTGTTTGAACCAAACCAGAGGAGGATTTTTTCTATGAATCAGACCAGTAAGTTCTCGGTGCGCGATATCTGCTACGCGGGCCTGTTTGCCGCCGTCATCGCCGTGATGGCACAGATCTCCATCCCCATGCCGCTGGGTGTGCCCATGACCATGCAGACCTTCGCCATCACGCTGGCGGCTGTGGTGCTGGGCTCCAAGCTGTCCGCCATTGCCACGCTCGTTTATCTGCTGCTGGGCGCTGTGGGCGTGCCCGTGCTGGCCAACTTCTCCGGCGGCATCGATAAGTTTGTCGGCCCCACCGGCGGCTTTCTGATCTCCTTCCCCATCATGGCCTACATCATCGGCCTTGGCGTGGAGCACAGGGATGCTTTCAAGGGTGCTTTCCCCGTGGCGGTTGTCGTGGGCACCGTGGTCAACTATATCGTGGGTGTTATCCTGTTCGTGATCGTCGCCCACAGCACCGTGTCCGTGGCTGTTTCTGCCTGCGTTCTTCCCTTCATCCCCACCGCCATCATCAAGGCTGTGCTGGCCTGCGTGCTGGGCCTGAACATCCGGAAGCGGATCCCGGGGGTAAAAAAGGCATGAGCATCGTACTGCGCCCGCATCACCTGCTCTGCACCCAGGGCTACTCCGGCCATGGCTACAGCGAAGCCTTTGTGGAGCACATGAACGATATCGTCCATCAGCTGCGGGATGTGCCCGGGACGAAGATCCAGCTCACCTTCTCCACCGACACCCTCTGTTCCTGCTGCCCCAACAAGCTGGACACCGACCTGTGCGACACACAGGAAAAGGTCAAGCGGTACGACCGCAAGACTGTGGAGTATTTCGGGCTGGAGGAAAAGGAATACGACTACCAGGCCCTCATCCGGGAGATCGATGCCAAAGCCACCCCCGAGATGCTGGCCGATATCTGCCGGGACTGCTGCTGGTTCCCCATCAGCGCCTGCTGCAAGAATATCTGCGAAGGCAAATACGTGAAATAACATTTCCCCCTATACAACAGGCCGCCGTGCAGGATCATCTCCTGCACGGCGGCCTCTTTGTTTTATTCTGTTTCTGCGGCCTGCACCGTTACATAGACCCCGGCGGGGACACAGGCGGCCCAGGCATCCTGCTCGCTCAGCCAGTCGAATTGCTCGCACACATGGTCCGGGCACTGACTGTCGAGAAAGGCGATAGCCCCATCCTTTACCTGCAGATGCACGATATAATCGCCCACATCATACAGATAATCGTGGTCCTCGTCCAGCGGGATCGTTTCGGTGATGCCGTCGCCGAAATCGACCACGGCCACCAGCGGCTCCGCTTTGGGGGCGTTGGCACGGTACAGCACGAACAGGAGTGCTGCCGCGGCCAGCACCACGGCCGCAAAGATCAGGTTTTTCTGCCAGCTTTTCAGGCGTTTCATGCAGCGTACTTGCTTGCAGCTGCACCTGCAATGCGGCCAAAGACAACGAAGTCAGAGACAGCAGTGCCGCCCAGACGGTTTGCACCGTGGACACCACCGGTCACCTCACCTGCTGCGAACAGGCCGGGGATGATCTCGCCGTTCTCGTTCAGGACTTCGGTGTTGGTGTTGATCTTCAGGCCGCCCATGGTGTGATGAACGCCTGCGGTGACCTTGATGGCATAGTAGGGAGCGGTATCCAGCTTGTTTGCAAAGCTGGTGCGGCCAAAGTCGGGGTCATTCTTGGCCTCAACGTAGCCGTTCCAGGTGTTCATGGTCTCGGCCAGAGCAGCGCCGTCCACGCCGATCTGCTCAGCCAGTTCCTCATAGGTCTTGCCCTCGAAGGTGTAGCCCTTCTTGATGTAGCCCTGAATGACACTGGAATCATCGACCATCTTCTGGTCAATGATCAGCCAGCTGTAGCTGCCGGGCTGTGCGATCTCAGCGGCAGAGACCACGTCACGGGTGCCGACTTCATCAATGAAGCGCTTGCCCTCGGAATTGATCAGAACAGCGCCGTCGCCGCGCAGACCCTCGGTGATCAGAGAAGCGCTGTCGTACTGGACAGTGGGGTGGATCTGGATCTGGTCCATATCCACGGTGTCAGCACCGATGGCCTGTGCCATCTTGATGCCCTGGCCCAGGATGCCAGGGGCGTTGGTGGTCATAAAGCCCTTCAGCTCGGGCTTATACTCAACGACCATATCCATGTTTGCGCCGAAACCGCCGGAGGTCAGGATCACGGCCTTGGCGTTGATGGTAATGGTCTCACCGGAAGCGCCGGTGGCCTTGATGCCAACAGCAGCGCCGTTGTCATCGGTCAGGATCTCGGTGGCGGTGGTGTTCACCATGATCTGGACACCAGCCTTCTGGCAGTCCTCCTCCAGCAGGGGCACCATATAAGCACCCACGGAGACGACCTTGCCCTCCTCATTCACAGGGCGGTGGATTCGCTTGACAGATGCGCCGCCTGCAGAGGAGACGCTGTTCAGGGTAATGCCCTGCTCACCCAGCCAGTCGATGGCATCAGCGCTGTTGGAGCACAGGGTCTCCACCAGAGCAGGGTCATTGACACCCTTGCCGCCGATCATGGTATCCAGCTCCATCAGCTCCACAGAGTCGAAGTAGCCCTTGGGGTCAGCCTGATAAGCAGCCCACTGCTCAGACACAGTCTTGGCCAGAGCGGTGATGGTCTCGTTGTCAGCATACTTTTCAGCAGCGGTCTTCAGGGTCTTTTCGACACCTGCGCCCTCGGCGAACTCGTTCTCATCCTGATACACGGTCTTACCGGCGTTCATGCCGCCGGTAGCGCGCACGGAGTTGCCGCCCACCACGGGCTGGCTCTCCACGATGACAACGCTCTTGCCCTCGCTGGTAGCAGTCAGGGCAGCGGTCATGCCTGCGCCGCCTGCGCCCACGATGACGATGTCGGTATCAACGGTAGAGTCCTCAGCAGGCTCAGCGTTGTTCTCCACAGCGGTCTGGAAATCCTCAGGCTTCAGACCAGCAGCGGTGATGGCAGCAGCGGCTGCCTCCTTGATGGCATTGGAGGTGATGGTTGCGGTAGACACGCCGTCCACGGCAATGCTGCCGCTCTCGGCAATGGCAGCGGGCAGCTGCTCGATTGCCTTGGAGCCCACGCCCTTGGTCTCATCGGCACCCTCAGCGGTGCAGCCGGTGATCTTGCCGTCGGTCAGGGTCAGGGTAACGGTAACATCGCCGCCAAAGCCCTTGGCAGTGCCGGTAAAATCGCCGGTAGCACCCGCGCCGGTGGTGGAGGCGGGCTTGCTGCCGCAGCCGTAGCCCAGCAGGCTCACTGCAACGACAGCGGCCATGGCCAGCGCTGCAATGCTCTGTTTCATCTTCGTGTTTTTCATGGTTTCTTCTTTTTCCTTCTTAGTTGAAGCAACGTTGCAGGCAGTTAGCCTGCGCGAACATATCTCAGCATAAAAAGGGGGCTGCCCATTCGGAAGGCAGCCCCCTTTGCCGAACTAGGAAAAGATCAGGCGTTGGCCTGTGCAGCAGCAACAGCGCAGGCAACGGTAGCGCCGACCATGGGGTTGTTGCCCATGCCGATCAGGCCCATCATCTCAACGTGTGCGGGCACGGAGGAGGAACCTGCGAACTGAGCATCACCATGGACGCGGCCCAGAGAGTCGGTCAGGCCATAGCTTGCGGGGCCTGCAGCCACGTTATCGGGGTGCAGGGTACGGCCCGTGCCGCCGCCGGAAGCGACGGAGAAGTACTTCTTGCCGTTCTCGATGGCCCACTTCTTGTAGGTACCGGCGACCAGGTGCTGGAAGCGGACGGGGTTGGTGGAGTTGCCGGTGATGGAGCACTGAACGTCCTCCTTCTTCATAATGGCAACGCCTTCCATAACGTCGTTTGCGCCGTAGCACTTGACAGCAGCGCGCTCACCCTCGGAGAAGGGGATCTCCTTGACGACCTTCAGGGTCTGGGTGGGGATATCGTACTCGGTCTGCACATAGGTGAAGCCGTTGATACGGGAAATGATGTAAGCTGCATCCTTGCCCAGGCCGTTCAGGATAACACGCAGGGGGGTCTTGCGGACCTTGTTTGCGGTGCGTGCGATACCGATAGCGCCCTCAGCAGCAGCAAAGGACTCGTGGCCTGCCAGGAAAGCGAAGCAGGTGGTGTCCTCGCTCAGCAGACGAGCGCCCAGGTTGCCGTGGCCCAGACCGACCTGACGCTGCTCAGCAACAGAGCCGGGGATGGTGAATGCTTCCAGACCTTCGCCGATGGCAGCAGCGCACTCGGCAGCGTCGGTCAGGCCGCGCTTGACGGCGATGGCGGTGCCCAGGGTGTATGCCCAGACAGCGTTATCAAAGCAGATGGGCTGCACGCCGCGCACGATCTTGTCGCAGTCGATGCCCTTAGCGAGGAGCATCTCGTTGCAAGCGTCCAGAGACTCCAGGCCGTTGGCCTTCAGGCATGCCTCGATTTTCGGCATACGGCGATCCATAGATTCAAAAGTTGCCATGAGTTGTTCCTCCTCTCTTATTCCTCACGCGGGTCAATGTACTTGACAGCGCCCTGCTCCTTGCTGAAGCGGCCGTAAGTACCCACGTTCTTCTCGTAAGCCTCGTTGGGGGTCTTGCCGTGACGGATATCCTCCATCATCTTGCCCAGCTTGACGAACTGATAGCCGATGACCTCATCGTTGGCATCCAGAGCCAGCTTGTTGATGTAGCCCTCGGTCAGCTCCAGGTAACGGACACCCTTGGCCTTGGTGGAGAAGATGGTGCCGGTCATGGAGCGCAGGCCCTTGCCCAGGTCATCCAGACCTGCGCCGATGGGCAGACCGTCCTCAGAGAAAGCGGTCTGGCTGCGGCCGTAGACGATCTGCAGGAACAGCTCACGCATTGCCACGTTGATGGCATCGCACACCAGGTCGGTGTTCAGAGCTTCCAGAATGGTCTTGCCGGGCAGGATCTCGCCAGCCATAGCAGCGGAATGGGTCATGCCGGAGCAGCCGATGGTCTCCACCAGAGCCTCCTCGATGACACCGTTCTTGATGTTCAGAGACAGCTTGCAGGTGCCCTGCTGGGGTGCACACCAGCCCACACCATGGGTGTAGCCGCTGATGTCCTTGATCTCATAGGCCTTGACCCATGCGCCCTCTTCGGGGATGGGAGCCGGACCATGCTTAGGACCTTTGGTGATCGGGCACATATTCTGTACTTGCTGCGAATAGGTCATAATCATACTCTCCTTTTGACAAATTGATGCCATTGGCAGGGGGTGTCCTGCCGTTTGCATTGACCGGCTGCACCGCTCTCTTCCGCGCCACGCCGGTACTACCACGCATGATTTTATTATAGAGAACCTTGGCGGAATTTGCAAGACGTTTTGCGGATTTTTTCACAAGCATTTTTAACGGTTATTTGCTACTAACTAGCACTTTCACCGCTTTCGCTGCCCAGTTCGTCACATTTCTATCATATTTGTCAAAAGGAATATCTTGCGCTGTCCGGTTCAGTTTTTTCTGGGCGGCTGTTGGGCCCTGACAGGCCGGAGCGCCCAGATGCACACAAAGCCCGCCGCCGCGCCTGCCATGGCCAGCCAGTGCCGCCCGGTGGCAAGACCCCACAGGTTCGCCGCAAAGGGGAAGGCAAGGCTGCCCACGCTCTGTCCCAGCGCCAGAAAGCCGTAGTTCACCCCGGCATGGGGCAGGCCGAACAGGTCGGTGGAGAGAGAAGGCAGCACCGCCGCCAGCGCCGAATAGCAGAAGGTGAGCCCTGCGTACACAGCCACAACGAGCCACCCCTGTGCGAACAGGAAGGCCGCTGAAAGCCCCAGCGATACGCCGAACAGGATCAGGTCAGTGGGGCGGCGGCCGATCCGGTCGCTGAGCAGGGGCATCAGCAAGCGGCCCGCCGCGCTGCCCACGCTGCCCAGCACCACACTCCACAGGGCAGCGCCCTCGTCCAGGCCCCGCTCCATGCCCAGCTTTAAGATGATGGGGCTGAACAGCAGCACCGCCGGGGTGGAAAAGCAGACCGCTCCGGCGCAGAGCCAGTATTGCTTTGTTCTGAGCATCTGCAGCGGGGCAAGGTCGAGGGCCGGGGTGCCCTTTTCCCTGCCCTGCTCCTCGGGCTTCTGCTTTGCCGGGGGCGGGTCGGTGAGCAGGGCACTGCCCACAAGGCAGACCGGCAGCGTGAGTGCCCCCAGCGCCCAGAACGCCCCCCGGATCCCCTGCACCGGGCCAAAGCCCTTCAGCGCCGTGCGGACGAATCCGGTCAGGAACGCACCGCTCAGGCCCACCGCGCCGCCAATGACCCCCGTGGCAAGGCCCTTGCGCCCGGCGTACCATTTCTGGGCGCAGGACTGGATGGACGGGTAGAGAAACGCCGTGCCCAGCCCCGCCGGAATGCTGAACACTGCCCAAAACCATCCCCCCTTCTCCCCGGGCAGGAGGGCCGCCGCAAAGAACCCGCCGCAGAGCAGGCCGGTGCCCCACAGCGCCGCACAGCGCGGGCCTTTTTTATCCTGCAAAAAACCGCCGATGACGCAGCCCACCCCGAACGCTGCGATCAGGATGCCGAACGCATAGCCCGCGCCGTCCTCGGTCAGGCTGAACTCGTCCATCACCGGCTGCTGGAACACGCCCCACGCCGCAGGCAGGCCCGTCAGGATCTGAATGGCCGCCCCCGCCGCCAGGATGGTCCACGGGTGTTTTGCTGCAAATTGCTGTTTCATTGCCTGCCCTCCGAATGGTTTTTCCCTTACAGTGTACCCATTTCAATTGACAAAACGGCAGATTCCTTTATAATGGATAAAGTAACAACTAAACACGGCCTCGCCCTCTCCGTCATCGCTGCGCGATGCCACCTCCCCCAAAGTGGGAGGCTTTGGCAGTCCACACAAAGTTTACGGTTTTGCCAAGGGCTCTCCCTTTGGGAGAGCTGGACGCGGAGCGGCCTGAGAGGGCGAGCACTTGATAGAGAGGAACCAACTATGAAATCACAGGCATTGAAGGGTATGCGCGATCTGCTGCCCGCTGAGCAGACCCTGCGCGACTACATCCAGGGCAAGATCTTGGAGACCTACCGTGCTTCCGGCTTTGAGCGCATCTCCACCCCCATGCTGGAGGATATGGAGAACCTGGACAAATCCGATGGCGGCGACAACCTGAACCTGATCTTCAAGGTGATGAAGCGCGGAGACAAGCTGACCAGCGCCCTGGGCTCTGGCGACCCCAAGCAGCTCTCCGACATGGGCCTGCGCTATGATCTGACCCTGCCCCTGAGCCGTTTCTACGCTGCCAACAAGGACAAGCTCCCCCACCCCTTCAAGGTCATCCAGACCGACCGCGTGTTCCGCGCCGAGCGCCCCCAGAAGGGCCGCCTGCGCGAGTTTGTCCAGTGCGACATCGACATTCTGGGCGATGAGAGCCCCAATGCCGAGGTAGAGCTGATCGATGTGACCGCCCGTGCCCTGCTGGGCATCGGCTTTACCGGCTTCACCGTGAACATCAATGACCGCCGCATCCTGCGCGGAATGCTGGAGAGCATGGGCTTTGCCGCCGACACACTGGACTCTGTCTGCATCACCTTTGACAAGATGGATAAGATCGGTGCCGAGGGCGTGAAGGCCGAGCTGACCGAAAAGCAGCTGCCCGAAGCTGCCATCAACGCGCTGGCCGATTTCATTGCCGCCGGTGATGTGACACTGGAGTCCGTAGCTTCCCGCTGTGCCGACCCCGCCATTGCCGATGACCTGAAGTATGTGCTGGCCACCGCAAAGGCTATGGCCAACGGCCGCTTCGATGTGGCCTACTGCCCCAGCCTGGTGCGCGGCCAGGGCTACTACACCGGCATGGTGTTTGAGATCACCTGCCCGCAGTTCAGCGGTGCAGTGGCTGGCGGCGGCCGCTACGACAACATGATCGGTAAGTTCCTGGGCACCAAGGTGCCCGCTGTGGGCTTCTCCATCGGCTTCGAGCGCGTCTGCGGCATCCTGCTGGAGCAGGGTTATCAGATTCCCGGTGCCAAGCAGAAGATTGCCCTGCTCTACAACAGCGACGTGGACTTCCCCGCCGTGCTGGCCAAAGCCGCACAGCTGCGCGACACCTACAACGTCACCGTTCTGCCTCAGGCCAAGAAGCTGGGCAAGCAGCTGGGCCAGCTGGAGGCTTCCGGTTTCGCCGGTGCCGCCTTTATGGACAAGGATGAGGTAAAGATCTTCGCACAGCAGTAATGGGCAGGCGGCGGGAAGTTTCCCAAAGCAAGTGTCCGCTGGGGTGGGACCCTGTTGCCGCAGGCAATAGGGCGGGCGATGGAATGGCCCGTTTCACTTGCGCGGGAAAGCTTCCCGCCGCCCTTTGCAACAGCATATATAACAAAGCCCTCTCAGCCGATTTGGCCGGGAGGGCTTTGTTTTGTACAATCAAATTACAAGTTGTACAGTTCCGTATACTTTTTGGTCAGATAATCCAGATAGTAGTGTGCATCAAAGGTGCCGCAGGCGTTTCTGACGACTTCAGCAGGCTCCAGCAGGTGGCCGTACTGGTGCACCTTTTCCCGCAGCCAGCCGGTGACGGCGGAGAGATTCCCGTGGGCCACGCCGCCGTACACATCGAATTCCTGCTCCATATTGTGGAGCATCTGGGCACCGTAGGCATTGCCCAGAGCGTAAGACGGGAAGTAGCCGAAGGAGCCGCCCGACCAGTGGCTGTCCTGCAGGCAGCCCTCGCGGTCATTGGGAACCTCCACGCCCAGATACTCCTTGTACAGCTCTGCCCACGCGGCAGGGACCTCCTTTGCCGTCAGGGTGCCCGCAATGAGCTGCTTCTCGATCTCGTACCGCACCATAACGTGCAGGCAGTAGGTCAGCTCATCGGACTCGGTGCGGATGAGGCTGGGCTCCACCTTGTTCACGGCGCGGTAGAACTGCTCCGCAGTCACATTTCCCAGCTGTGCGGGGAAGAATTCCTGCACCTTGGGATAGATAGCCCCGATAAAGGCGCGGGAACGGCCGATGAGGTTCTCGTAGAAGCGGGACTGGCTCTCGTGCACGCCCATGGACACACCGCCGGTCAGGCAGGTGTACTGCAGGTCATCCCGGATGCCCAGCTCATACAGGGCATGGCCGCCCTCGTGGAGAACGGAGTACATCGAGGAGGCCACGTTGTGCAGGTCGTAGTTGGTGGTGATGCGGACATCCTTGTTGTTGAACTCCAGCGTAAAGGGGTGTTCGGTCTCACCCAGGCCGCAGTGGCCCCGGTCCAGACCCATGACCTCCATGAGATAGTCCGCAAACGCCTTCTGCTGCTCGACCGGATATTCCAGATGCAGGAAGCTGTCATCGATCTGGGGCTTCTCGCCGATGGCCCGGATGAGGGGCACCAGACCCTTGCGCAGGGTGTCAAAGAACACGTCCAGCTGTTGGGTGTCCACGCCCCGCTCATACTCGTTCAGCAGGGCATCGTAGGGCGCTTTTTCCGCATCGTAATAGCCCGCGAACTTCCGGTTATACTCTACCAGCTCCTGCAGGATGGGGCAGAAGGAGGCAAAGTCGTTTTCTTCCTTTGCCTTGTGCCAGACATCACTGGCGCGGTTGGTCAGCTCGCTGTATGCCATATACTCCTCGGCGGGGATGCGGGTGAGCTGCCGGCAGCTGCGGCGCAGCTCCTCCACCTCGCGGCGGTGGAGGGTGTCCAGCGTCTCCCGCCGGGCATAGAGCTCCTCCACCAGTGCAAGGGTCTCGGGGGCGGTCATCAGCTTCTGCAGTTCACCGGCCAGAATGCTCAGAGCCACACCCCGGCCCTCGGCCGTGTTCTTGGGGGCCACGGTCACAGCGTCCAGATACAGGCTGTTGGAGGCGCAGTTGTAGGCGTACAGCTTCTTCTGCAGGGTCTCCAGCGCCCGCAGCTTCTCATTTTGTTCCATTGGGTGTTTCTCCTTTTTCAGTTTTTGGTGGGAAATGCCGGGTCATTCCAGAAAAAGCGCTTCCGGGCCACCGGGTCCGGGTCCGGGATCTCAAACGTATAGCGCTCCGTTGCATTGATGACCGTGGTCTGGCCGTGGGTGCACACCCGGGGCAGGTTGGCATTATAGCTCAGGTGGACATGCCCGTGCACGAACCACTTGGGCTGGTACTCCTCCAGCAGGTCGTTGAAGCAGGCAAAGCCCTTATGGGCCCGGTCGTCGCCATCGTTCAGGCCGGCCGCCGGGGAATGGGTCAGCAGCAGGTCGATGCCGCCCGCCCGGTGGGCCTTGAACCAGAGCCGCCGCATCCGGCGGCGCATTTCCTGCTCCGTGTACTGGAAGGTCTCCTCGCAGTTGTAGCGGATGC
Source organism: Faecalibacterium sp. Marseille-Q0746 (assembly GCF_017377595.1). NCBI lineage: Bacteria > Bacillati > Bacillota > Clostridia > Eubacteriales > Oscillospiraceae > Faecalibacterium > Faecalibacterium sp. Marseille-Q0746. The sequence goes on from NZ_JAFREI010000008.1 coordinate 107,244, forward strand.
TGCCGCCCAGCCCCATGATGCGCAGCCCTTTCCAGACATACACCTGATCGTCCACACAGATGCAGCCACCCGGCTCGCCCTCCGTGCGGTAGCAGCCATCGTGGTTGCCGTGGACATACAAAATGGGGGCCGCTGTAAAATTTGTTATATATTCGAGGTATTTTTTTGGCAGATCCCCGCAGGAGAGGATCAGATCGACCCCGGCCAAGCGTTCCCGGGAGCAATAGTCCCACAGCGCCTTGGAGGGGGTATCGGAAATTGCAAGTATCTTCACGTCCGCAACACTCCGTTCTGTTGAGCTTTTTTACAGCGTCGTCTCTTTCAGGCTGCTCAGGCCGTTGATCTCCAGCAGGCCCAGCGTTCTGACATCCAGCTGATCGTACCGGGGCAGGCTGCCCTCCACGCACTCGCCCAGCCAGTCCATCTCCATCAGTTCCTTGGGGGTGTAGGTGTCTGCAGTGGGTGCCTTGGGGATATGCCCCTGCGCAAAGATGCCCGCAGGGAAGATGGGGAACTCGTTGGCCGCAAGGTTCTTTTCCAGCAGATCGAGCAGCTGCTGCGTGCCCTTGGGCAGGGTCTCGTAGTAATCCAGCCGCTCCGCGTCACTGTGGAAGCCCCACCAGTAGTTGATGGCCTTGCCGCTGGAACCGCTGTCCCAGGTGCCCTCGAAGATAGAGCGGATGATGCCGATATAGAACACTTCCCACTTCCAGACCGGCAGCGCCACCGGCTGGATGCTGCCATCCGGCATCCGGCGGCACAGGCCGTATTCCCTGGCGCTGCCGGTGGGCTCAAAGGGGCTGCAGGCGTAGAACAGCTCGATATCCGGGCAGTCGGAGAAATCCAGCGGTTTTCCCGGCTCCTGCAGGCAGGCCCAGCGCAGCAGGATATGGCTGTTGGGCCGCACGGTGCGCAGGCCCCGGGCAAAGGCATTGACGGCCGCAGGCACACCGTAAACGGGGTTGGCCGCCACATAGCCCACCCGGTCGGTCAGATTCAGGATACCCGCCAGCATTCCCAGCAGGTAGTTGGCCTCATAGGTGCGAGGGTAATAGGTGCGCACCAGCGGATGGGGCGCGTTCAGGCAGCAGTTCAGGAACCGGGTCTTGGGGTGCTGGGCCGCTACCTTGAGGCAGGCGGGCCGCATCCGGATACTGGTGGTGAACACCACGTCCGCGTTGTCGTGGGCCACCTCTTCCATGATCTGCTCCGCGTCCACCTCGGGGGAGACATTTTCCCGGTTGGTGATGACGAGCCGGTCCGGGAATGCTTTTTTCAGGGCCTCGATCCCCTTTTCGTGGCCCCGCACCCAGGCGCTATTTTTAGCATTGTACTCGTGCAGGAACACCACCTTGAGCTGGCTGGGCTTGCTGAAGATGTTCAGCTTGTTCAGCAGCGGCTCACTGCCGGGCTTTGGCTCCAGCGAAAGCTCCACGGCGTGGGGCTCCGTCAGGATCTTGATCTCATCCCACAGTTTGGCCAGGTTTTCCCGCACCTGGCTGGGGGTGGACTGGCAGGCATCCGAATACCGGTAGACCGAGAGGTACACCAGCAGCGCGTCGCCCGGGGTCAGCCTCAGGGCAGAGCCGCCCAGCGCATAGAACTGCTGGCTGAACATGGTATACAGGGCCGAGAAGTTCAGCCGGTCGTCATCCGACCATACCTCGCTGGCGGCCTTGCAGACCAGTGTCTGCAGCTTTGCATAGCCGCCCAGCCGGGAGAACTGGACATTGTTGATCTTGCTCAACTTATAAAAATCGAGAAACTCGTAGTAGATCTTGTTTTCCAGCGTGTCGTTCCGGGCCGGAACAAGCCGGGTGACCGTGCCCGGAATGGTGACCGCCTCGTAGTATTTGAGGACAGACACCCGCTTGTTGCCCTCCTGCACATAGAACTTGTTCAGGTATTCGTAGGCAATGATGGGGGTGTGGATGCCCTCCTCCAGATGGGCCTCGCAGAGATTCGACCACTTGATGGCAAACTCGGTGTCCTCTTCCAGCAGGGGCATAAAGTTGGCCGCAAAGGCTGTGTGCCGCCCGCTGGTCTTGGTGCCCACAATGCTCTCGGCGGGGATATCCACCAGCCCCAGCGGTTCCTGGGCAACGATGTTCACCCCGTTCAGGATATCATCCAGCACCGCAAGGTACGGCGACTGGCCGCGCGCCACGCAGGCGCGGTAGGCACGCTGGCCCGCGCGCAGGGCGCTTCTATAATCTTCTATCATGGCCATAGCAGAACTCCCTTCTTCAATGGCTCCTGTTTTCCTTTCCCGGCCCGCGCCGCCGTGTATGCGGCACAGGTCCAAGAACAGTATAACATGAAATTCGGATTTATGGGAGACTTTCTCCGCCAAAGGTGTTGATTTACAGAATTTTTTCAGGTACGATAAATAGGAAACCATATTTGTGAGGTACATTTTCATGCAGACTGAACAGCTGCCCCGCCTGGAAGCGGGGGAATACCCCGGCGGCATCTGGTACTACGAGCCCCACACCTACCTGCCCTACCGCTATGTGCTGGGCCGGGTGGGCAGGCACCCGCTGGTGTGCATCGGCATCAACCCCAGCACCGCCCAGCCCGGCGCGCTGGACCCCACCTTAAAGAGTGTGGAGCGGCTGGCCAACGCCAACGGCTTTGACAGCTGGATCATGTTCAACGTATATCCCCAGCGCGCCACCGACCCCAACGACATGGACCGGGTGCCGGACCGCGCCCTCTGCGACGAGAACCTGCGCTGGCTGCGGGCCGTTCTGGCCGAGACCGAGCCCACCATGTGGGCCGCATGGGGCACCCTGATCGAAAAGCGGGACTACCTGCCCGGCCTGATGCGGGAGATGGTGGCCCTGACAAGAGAGCGGGACATCCCGTGGGTCACCTTTGGCAAGCGGAGCAAAAAGGGCCATCCCCATCACCCGCTCTACCTGCGCAAAGATTCCACACCCGAGCCGTTTGATGTTGAAAACTATCTGGACACCTGTTTTTGAGGGAGGGATACCATGACCCCGGAACGCTACCAGGCCCTGCTGCGCTGGCTGGAGGCCCGCCCCGCCCTGAAAAAGCTGGTGATCGCCCTGAACCGCTGGCTGCCTGCCGTGCCCTTTGCCTGCTACCCTTTGCTGCTGGTGCTGCTGAATGTCCGGTGGTTCCGGCTGCTCTCCGCAAACCGCGCCGCCGCTCTGGATTTTATGCAGCTCATCGCCCGGGCAGTCTTTGTGCCGGCCTTCGTCTTTCTGGGCGGCACGCTCCTGCGGGCCAGGCTGAACTTTCCCCGCCCGTATGAGCAGCCCGGCTTCACTCCGCTGGTGCCCAAGGAGACCCACGGCAAGTCCTTCCCCTCCCGCCACGCCCTGAGCGCCGCCGTGCTGGCCGCCGTGTGGTGCTACTTCTACCCCGCCGCCGGGGCCTGCATGGTGGTGGTGGCCCTGCTCATCTGCGCCCTGCGGGTGCTTGCCGGGGTGCACTTTGTCCGGGATGTGGCCGCCGGTGCTCTGCTGGGCTTTGCCCTTGGGGCCGCCGGAATGTACCTGCTGTGACCTCAAAATGCCCCCTGCGCCGGAAAATCCAAAAAAATTTGAAATTCCGCTTGACAGAAGCCTATGCGTATGGTATTATACTTCTCGCAGCGTGTGCCGAACGCACACTGCCGCCAGATAAGTACCCCATGGGATAACAACGTGCGCCCGTAGCTCAGGTGGATAGAGCAACTGCCTTCTAAGCAGTGGGCCGGGGGTTCGAGTCCCTTCGGGCGCATATTATGTGGTGCCTTTAGCGTAGTCGGTTAACGCGCCAGATTGTGGATCTGGAGACCGTGGGTTCGAGTCCCACAAGGCACCCTGCTAGGAATCAGACCGGAAGCCGAAAGGTTTCCGGTCTGATTTTTTGCTTTTCCAGCCCATTTTAACACGTATTTCCGTTGTTTTTCCGCTTTCTGCCGAAAAGTACAACTTTTTTTGAAATTGCGCTTGACAATTCCGGATTCCATGGTATAATAACTAACGTTCCGAGCCGAACGGCCTGTGAACAAAACAGAATATGCGGATATGGCGGAATTGGCAGACGCGTTAGATTCAGGTTCTAATCGGGGTAACTCGGTGGAGGTTCAAGTCCTCTTATCCGCACCATGGCGAGTGTTCTTACAGCATTTGAAAAGCTGTAAGAACACTCGCTTTTTATACAGCGAGTTCACAGGGGGCGTAGTTGACGACTACGCCTTTTCTTGTATTTACGGACACTTCCGGGATCGGCAGGGGCAGTACCGTTGGGATCTCGATCGTTCCGACGCAGTTATAGTGGATGCGAAGCCGCTGCTCCCAAACGCCGTCGATCTTCTCAGCATTAAACACTTCGATCTTCTCAACCAGTTCGTTCAGCATCCGGGGCGTCAGTTTCCTCGCTCTGGTGTACTTGCGAACAAGACCGATAAACATATCCGTTGTCATGGAACGGCTGCTCTGCTTCTCTATCTCGGAGCGGAGCTTTTTTATTTTCTCCGACAGCTCCTTTTGCTCGTCCTCATACCGCCGGGACATTTTTGCGAAGCGGTCATCGGAGAGCTTGCCGGAAACATTGTCCTCATAGATGCGCTCAAAGAGACCGTCCAATTCTTCGTCACGGGCAAGGAGCGTTTTCAGCTCTTTTTCCTTCAGCTTGCGGTCTGTCTGTTCCGCCTGCTGAGAATGTCCGATCACCGCTTTTACAAACTCATCCTCATAGAGGCTGGCGAATTTCGTTAAGCGCCGTATCTCTCCCAGCACCACTTCCTCCAGGAAGTCCACACGGACATAATGGGTAGAAGTACAGGTGCCGCGGTTGCCCTTGTAGTTGGAGCAGTTGAAATACTTGATCTCCGGATTGCCCTGATTGAAATGAAAGTGAAGGTTGCTGCCGCAATCAGCGCAGACCAGCAGGCCGGAAAACATATTGTGTTCTCCATTGTTGGTGCGGCGCTTACGGATTTTGCCCCGCTTCTGCTGCACCTGCTCATACACAGCACGCTCGATGATCGCCTCATGGACGTCCTGGAACACCACCCAATTCTCACGGTCATTGTCGATTCGCTTCTTATTCTTGTAGGATTTGGAATAAGTTTTGAAATTGAGAATGTCACCACAGTATTCCTGCAGGGAGAGAATTTTGGTTATTGTGGAGCTGTTCCACTTGGTAGGCGGCTGCTGTTTGCCCTTGCCGGGGCGTTTGATGCCCTTCGTGAGCCAGTAGGCCCGCGGGGTCAGGACATCGTCCTTTTCAAGCTGGGCGGCAATCTGCTCTGTTCCGAACCCCTCCAAAGTCATGCTGTAAACGCGGCGCACAACCTGGGCTGCCTCGTCATCCACGATCCAATGCTTCGGATCATTCGGGTCCTTGATGTAACCATAGGGAGGCTGGCCCATCGGCTCACCGGCATTGCCCTTGATCTTATTGCTGATGCGCCGCTTTTTGCTGATATCGCGGGCATACCACTCGTTGAACAGGTTGCGGATCGGGGCAAGCTCATTTTCGCCCTCTGCCGTGTCGATGTTATCCGAAACGGCCACCAAGCGGATATCATGGTTCGGGAAAAATTCTTCCGTCAGCCGTCCGACCTCAATGTAGTTTCGCCCCAGGCGGGAAAGGTCTTTGACAAAGACGGCGGCGGCTTTTCCCTGTTCCAACTGGCAGATCATTTCTACAAAACCAGGGCGATCCATCGTCACGCCGGAAATGCCGTCATCCAGAAAATGAACCAGATTTGTGTAACCCTTTTCCTTTGCGACTTTGGCAAGCAGTTTCTTTTGATTGCCGATGCTGTAGCTTTCGCCTTCAAGATTATCGTCACGGGAAAGCCTTTCATAGAGAAAGGCGGTCACGTCACGGGATTTTTTGTTATTCGACTGTTTCATAAGTCCTCCTTCCGTCAAGGCAGTCGAATAGCAAATATACTTGTACGAACACATTATACCGCCATTTGCTGCCTCTGTCAGCCGGGTTTGAAAGCTATTTACAGCTTTTCACTCTCGGACTTCATCAGGCGAAGGAGAACGCTACCCAGGGTATCCGGGCTTTCTTCTTTGAAAACCGGCTCAACAACGAACGACCGATTGCCAATGTGATAGGTCGTTTTTGCATCCAGAGGATTTTTCTCTGGTCTGCTGGTCTTGCCGGGATTTGTAGCTTTATCTTGCATGATAAAATCCCCTTTCATAAAGCATAAAGATAGCAATGAAAGAGGCAAAACGGACGGCTGCTGGCACAGCTCCACGGGAGTCTAACCCCGGCCCATGCTGATGGGTGCGGCGCACAATGCTTTTTGGGCGTTCAATGCGCGAGTATCTTTGACCCTGCCCGTGTGTCATCGCCCGCAAGCTGCCACGCTTGCTTTGCGGTCTGGTGTTTCTCGCTCTCTCCGCATGGAGGTCATGGCGCACCGACCATATGGCTCGGCACAAACAGGAATGTATCCGTTTGCCTTATACTGCGGCGCTGGCCTCCCAACGGGCTTTCTTTGTCAAGGTGCGGAACACACCATGCGGAAAGGGGAACGCACGGCGGTCATCTGAATCAGGTCAGGTCAAAATCCAGAATCGCAATAATCAGCTTCGTTTCCAGTCTGCGGCGCAGATCATCGTCCACCTGAGAATGAGGACAGCCCTGAGGATCATAGCTTGTCCTTGTGGAAAGCGCCGCTATGTAGCCGGAGTAGTGGCCGATCACACGGTTTACCGCGTCAGGGTCGCCCTGGACAGCGGCGGTAATGACCGGATAAGGAAGAAGATTATTCCGGGAAGCTGCGGTGTCACGCATCCGTATCACCTCCCATCAGCTCTTTCAGCAGCCGATAGGATTTCAGCCTGCGGTTGTTGATCGTCCTGCGGGCCAGGTTCATACGCTCCGCGATCTCACGGTCCGCCATTTCCAGGAACCAGTACATCAGAAGGATATCCCGGTTGTCCTGAGGCAAGGCGTTCAGCGCATCGGCCAGCAGATCGTTTTCGATCAGGATCACATCACCGCCAAGAATGAAGGTGTTGTACTCCCAGGGATAACGGTCATAGGCCGCAAGCTGCTCCATTGCGTCCTCCGGCAGTTCGCTGAAAGGGATGCTGTGCTTCTTCCTGCGGCTGATCTCTCGATAGCCATTGCAGGCCTCGCACTTCAAGACCTTTTTGCAAAAGCTGTCAAAGGCGTGCTGCTTGTGTTCGGCGTGGCGATCAGGTTTCATGTTCTCACCTCCCTTCGTGCCGGGAGGCAGTTCTTTTCTTCCCCTTTCGCTCACTACTCGTTCTGCGGAAGGCTGTTTTGGCCAGCTCTGCCGGGAAAAATCAAAATTATTTTTTCTGTCGCTCATTTGTGCGCTCCTTTCGTCCTGATCGGGTGGGTGGCCGGATCAGGCAAAGGGCGGAGCGCGGGGACAGTAGAAACATCCCCGATAACGACAAAAAGCGCCTGTCTGCAAAACGCAGACAGGCGCAGAAGAATTATAAAATCTATTTACATGATTTCTGTGTTCATACTCATAGCCGGAATAGTCCGATGGAGGGGCTACGCTTTTTTTAACTGGTGCAGATCATGGACGTTGCGAAAAAGCAAAAAGGACACGGCAATACCTCCCAGATACCGCCGTGTCCTTAAAAAAGGGCGACTTTAACACACCCCCCGTATTCTTATTTTTCGAAAAGAAAACGGCGGCTTTGATTTCGTATTAAAGCCGCCGTTTTTTATTTCGCGCAAATCTGCTGTTAGCGGCTCTGTGCGAATGATTTATAAAACTTGATGCTTTGCAAATACACGGCGAGAGATACCTGCACCAACTCCCAAAAAGAGCAGTGCTGCCGGGATTGCCCATATCGCATACAGCATCCCGTTACTCATTTGTTCCACCGACAGGAGCGAAATGGCTAGTACATGATAGATCGGAAGAAGTCCAACCAATCGGAACAATGGATTTACTTCGGTGATCGGCAGCAAAACGGGAAAAAGAAAAATTGCCATCGCCGCAACCAAAGCTACAATCTGATTTTTACTGATTGCAGATAGGAACAGTGTAATTCCCGTAACGCTAAGCGTACAGGTAAATGCCAGCAGAATTTGATATTTGAGCAGCGTACCGCAGGTGATATTAAAAGGGATAAACGCTTCCACATAGTCACTGGGGGCAAATAGAATACTGCAATCCAACCCTTCTGTTCCATAAAAAACAAAAGCAAGAAGCAGGTTAAATGCTGCAATCAGCGTGGTAGTGAGAATGGCGGTGATAATACCTGCAACCACCTTTGCAGTAGCGCATTTGGTTTTACCGTACTTGCTTGTCAATATGATATTATCAACACCTTCATACTCGCCGGAGAAAATCGGAGCAAGCATGATGATAACCGCAAGAGCAAGCGCGACAAAAACCCGCACCATGTTTCGGCTGGTGGAAAGCCAACCGTCCACATAGCCAATTTTGATTTCTTCATTGCCAAATACATCAGAAACACTTAATCCGTTCCAATTTCCCTCTTTATCAGAAAACCGTGAAAAGGCTGCCGATTGCATGGCGTTTTGATAAACATAGATTGCACTCAATCCATGTAAATCTGATGTCGGTGCAAAATCAGACATCATTTGCTGCACTTTTTTGTCTGTCAGGATTCCTTCATATTTCGCTGCAATTTCCTTGTCGATTTCTACTGCTGTTTTGCCAGTACCTTTACCGATATTTTGGTCAAACGCATATTTGTTTTGAAAGGTGGAAAAGGATAGCAAGGCAGAGAACAGGATAATTCCAATTAGAGCGATGAGCGCCAAACGCTTTGAAAACACTTTCCGCAGTTCAAAAAGAATCAGTTTTTTCATTCTTCACAGCCCCCTTTGAAATAGAACAGGTACAAATCTTCCAAAGTAGGCTGCACCCTTACTGCATTTTCCATCGGCGGACGATCTCCAATGATCCGTAAAATTGTCTGGTTTTCGCTGGTGTTTCGCAAGTTGCTTGTGTTGTAGGCAGCCGCGTATTTTTCCGCATAGGCAGTCGGAACCGTACATTCCCACACTTGGCCGTCGATTTCAGAAGTGATCTCCTGCGGATTTCCAAAGTGAATGATTTGCCCGGATTTCATCATGATGATTTCCTCCGCAATAAACTCCACATCGGAAACAATATGCGTAGACAGGATCACAATGCGGTCTTTGGAAAAGGCGCTGATCAAATTGCGGAAACGGACGCGTTCTTTCGGGTCAAGCCCCGCCGTCGGCTCGTCTAAAATCAAAATATGGGGGTCATTGAGCATGGCCTGTGCAATCCCCAAACGCTGCTTCATGCCCCCGGAAAAGGTTTTGATTTTGTGCTTACTTTCTCTCGATAAGTCTACTGCTTCCAGCAGCTCCTTTGACTTCTTCCGCGCCGCCTTCTCGTCCAATCCTTTTAGGGCAGAAACATAGAGCAGAAAGTCAAACGCTGAAAAATCCGGGTAATATCCGAAGTGCTGGGGCAAGTAGCCCAAAAGATTGCGATAGCGTTCACCCAGCCCCACAATGTTTTTCCCGTTCAGCAGAATTTTCCCGGAAGTAGGATTTTGGATATTGCAGAGCAGACGCATAAGCGTTGTTTTCCCTGCGCCATTTGCACCCAGTAAGCCGTAGACGCCATTTGTTAAGGTAATATTCAAATTGTCCACGGCGGTTTTGGAACCGAACTTTTTTGTCAGTCCGATCGTTTTTAATTCCATAAAAAGCCCCTTTCTCCATAGGGAGCAAAAAAATACTCTCCATGTGTTTTCATGGAGAGTATAGAGGGAAAATATCTACTTTTTATCTACAAGGCAGGAGATTTGAAGTAGGCGGATACCTTTGCCCCGGATGCAGTATTTTCGATCTTCAAATAGCCGTTGTGGTGTTCACAAAGCAGCTTGCAAATATACAGCCCAAGTCCAAAGTGCTCGGAATGGTTGCTTTCCTCTGTGTAATATGGACTGGTGGCTTTTTGCAGACCGTTTTTGTCAAACCCCTTTCCATCATCCGATACGGAAAGCAGCAGACCATTGTCACGCAAGGCAAAAGAGATTGTCACCGCAGTCCGGGCATACCGAACCGCGTTGGAGATCAGGTTATTGCTGACCTGTGAAACAAAGGCCCCATCAAGGGATAACTGCGAAACAGGCATGTCATTTTGTAAAATCAATTCTTTTCCGTTTTTCGCACATACGATTTTTGCGCTGTCATACAAAGAAGATGCCACTGTCTGCAAGTCTATCAACTTGTACTCCGGCTGCGCATCTTCCATGCGCCTAAGATTGCTCATACTGCTCACATAGCTTTCCATACGGGAGATATGTTTGCCCATTATGGCGGCGGTTTCTTGTGTTTGAGGATTTTCGCTGGCTTGCAGCATTTCATTATAGCCTTTTAGTACTGTTAGAGGGGTACGCAAATCGTGAGCAAAAGCGGCGTTGAATGCTTTTCGTTCTTCAACTTGCCGCCACATTTTAGAGAAATTGTCCGCAAGGGTTGTCCGCATGATTTCAAAGGACGCGCAAAGCTGCCCCAATTCATCGTTGTTATCATAGTCGATTGAAAAGTCCAAGTCATTGTTCGCTATTTTTTCAGAAGCAGTCCGCAGTTCCACAAGCGGCTTTTTCAGCCTGTTTCTGTAAAACAGCAGCGCAGCAGCGATAATACAGAATGCAGAATAGATAGGAGTTGCAACAATGGGAAGTTTCTCCAGTAGCGCAATGGTACGCTCGTCCTCTTTAGACATCGGGACGGGCACTGTCCCGATGTAAGCGCCGTCGCCCAACTGTTCCCCCTGTTCATTTGTCAAATAATATTTTTCGCCGGACGGGGGATAAGATGCTCTGATACCTTCGGCAGCACTACCACAGATTGAAAAAGTCGTTACGGATAGAAAGACTGCGAGTACAACAAAGGCAATTATATAGAGAACAAGGCTTTTTCGGAGAGATAAATAGTGCTTGCGGCAATTTACTTGACCCATTTGTATCCACACCCCCAAACCGTTTCAATATATATGCGGTCGGTATATGCCGCGATTTTGGATCGTATTCTGCGGATATGCTCTGCCACAACGCTGCTGTCGCCCTCGCTGTCATAACCCCAAATACGCTCATATATCCGTTCTTTATCAAAGATCTGTCCTGGATTTTGAGAAAGCAGTTCCACAATATCAAATTCCTTTTTTGCAAGACCGACACGCTTATCGCCAAAGAACAAGCAACGTTCTGAATAGTCAATCGTCAAATCACCGGAAAACTTGACTTGTGCTTCAAAATTGTGTCGTGCTTCCCGGCGCAGATGAGCGCGCACCCGCGCTTCAAGTTCCATAAGTGAAAAGGGCTTCACAATGTAATCATCGCCGCCAACAGTAAAGCCTTTTACCTTATCTGTATCTTCGATTCGAGCAGTCAGAAAAAGGATCGGGCAGGATATGTGATCGCGGATACGCTTGCAAACTTCTAACCCGTCTTTTCCGGGCATATTGATGTCAAGCAAAATAATATCCGGTTGTTTTTCCACTTGCTTTAGTGCTTCTGCACCATTGAAAGCGGGCAGGACACGAAAGCCCTTGCTTTCAAAAAAGCTGCCGAGCATAGAAACAATGTCGCTTTCATCGTCAGCGATTAAGATTTTTGCTCCCACTTTACACACCTCCTAACAATTAAGTGTAGTGCTCATTTTTCAACTATTTATCAATTATCTTACTGTCTATTCTTCTCCCGTCAACAGGCTTTTCCGCGTCTTTGGGTATCAACCAAATGCGGCTGAACTTTACCGCGCCGGGTATGCGCTCACCCTCGCAAAGTTTCTGCACCCGTCTTTCGGAAATGCCCCATTTTGCCGCCACTTCCGCACAAGATACATATTCCATACAAGCACCCGTCCTTTCTGTTCAAAACCTACCATGATATATTATATACGGTCAAACGAATAATAGCAATAGACCGAATGTGAATAATAGGAAGTATTTAAGCTAACACAATGAACTAATAAGGCATATCCTTGAAAACGAGGTGAACAGTAGAATGTAGTAGGGTGAATGGATATGTCTAAAAGAACGAAGAAAGATAAGCGGCCTGTTGCGAAAATCGACTTCAAGCCGTATGGCGCAGCAATCAAAGCCGGGCGCACAAAGCAGAAAGAATCCCGGAATAAGGCAGCTGATGCGCTGTTTATTTCGCCGCGCTATCTCGCCAACATCGAGAATAAGGGACAGCATCCCAGCGTACAGGTATTCTTAGAGCTGATGTCCCGGTATCATATCTCCGTGGATCAGATTCTTCATGGCGAAGCTATGGAGGGCAAGTCTACGGAGCGTATGCAGTTTGAAACGCTGTTGGACGAGCTGACGGATGCGGAAATCAAAATCCTTACGGCAACGGCGCAAGCGCTACTGGATGCAAGAGCAGACAGCGAGGGAGAAAATTGAATACGGTGTAAGGAACGCTATGAACAGGTAGTTCATGGCGTTTTTCTTTTGCAAAATCCGCAGATGTGGCCAAAAGGCCCCATTCAGATTGTAGTATGGGTAGCGGAAGGAATACGGGGGTACGAAGTAGTCAGCAAGCACAGCAAGTGTAGCCACACTTGCGGATTTTTCTTCTTTTCAGGTCCCTTGCCCGAAAAGAGAAAACTGCTTGTTGGGATATCCCAAACCCTTATGAGAAACGGAGGTATCCGCTATGGCGAACAGGAAACGGCCCATCGTTCTTCGCTGCCCGGTGACGGCGGAGGAACGGGCTTTGATTGAACAGAAGATGGCTCAGCTCCCCACCCAGCGGATCGGTGCCTATCTCCGCAAGATGGCGATTGACGGGTATATCATCTATACAGATACCGCAGATATCAAGGCGTTCACCAAAGAGCTTTCCGCCATCGGCCGGAACATCAATCAGATCGCCAAGCGGATCAACGCCGGAGGTCCTGCGTATCAGGCCGACATGGACGAGATACGGGAAAGGCTGGACGAGATATGGCAGTTACAAAGACACATCCTATCAAGTCAACGCTGAAAGCAGCCATTGACTATATCTGCAACCCGGAGAAAACAGACGGGAAGCTCCTGGTATCCGCCTATGGCTGCTCCGTCGAAACTGCGGATATCGAATTTGCCTGGACCCGCCGCCATGCCATCGACAAGGGAACGAACCTGGGCCGACACCTGATCCAAGCCTTTCAGCCTGGGGAGGTTACGCCGGAACAGGCCCATGAAATAGGCATGGAACTTGCAAAAGAAATCTTGGGCGGCAAGTATGAATTTGTACTTACCACCCACATAGACAAAGATCATGTTCATAACCACTTGATTTTCAATGCGGTCAGCTTTCAGGATCACAAGCACTATCACTCCAATAAGCGGAGCTATCACTTCATCCGCCGCACTTCGGACAGGCTTTGCAAAGAACACGGTCTGTCCGTCATCATCCCCGGACAGGACAAGGGCAAAAGCTATATTGAACATCAGACCACGCAAAACGGCACCAGTTATAAGGCGAAGCTGAAAGCTGCTATTGACCGGCTCCTGCCAGCCTGTTCCAACCTGGAAGAACTGCTTCGCCGCCTGCAGAGAGAAGGCTATGAGATCAAGCGTGGCAAATATATCTCCGCCAGAGCGCCGGATCAGGAACGGTTTACCCGTCTGAAAACCTTGGGGATGGACTACACCGAAGAAGCCCTTGCCGCCCGGATTGCCGGACGCGCCAGACCTTCCCGCCAACCGAAACAGCAGAATGGAAAGATCAGTCTGCTCATTGATATCCAGAACAACATCAAGGCGCAGCAGAGTGCAGGCTATCGCCGCTGGGCGACCATCGAAAATCTGAAACGGATCGCGGATACCTCCAACTTTTTGACGGAGCATGGTATCGGCAGTTATGAAGAATTGTTGGATCGGTGCGAGGTGGCATCCGCCTCCGCTGCCCGGCTGAAAGCGGACCTTCGGGATACCGGGGCGAAAATCGACGAGCTGGCCTTGAAGATGAAGCACGTCGCCGCCTACCGCCAGCTCAAGCCAATCTATGACCGCTATAAGGCGTCCAGGGATAAGGAAAAGTTTCTGCGAGGGCATGAGAGCGAGATCATCCTTTTTGAAGCCGCCGCCAGGGAGTGTAAGCGGCTGGGTGCGGTTCCGCTGCCTGCCACAGAGCGGATGCAGGCCGAAATAGACGAGCTCAACGCAAGAAAAGCCATTCTAAAAGCTGAATTGCAGAAAGCCCAGCGGAAAGAACAGGACTATGCTGCCATGCGTCAGAATGTGGAGGTTTTTCTTCCCCCGCCGCAGCCGGAGCAGGAGCGGAAAAAGAATGTGGAGCTGGAATAAATCCGTTTTCTGCGTTTTATTCTGGGCTTTTGTCAGAACATCAAATATAATAACGATATAGACATATCAAAGGAGGCGAGCCTATGACGAGAGGCGAAGCAATAAAGGATTTCTTTTGCAAGACGATCCTGCCCGTGGCGGCCGCCGCGCTGCTGTACTGCATCTTCCGGTCCGCTTGCGTGAAAACCGGTGAGCTGGACTACCTATGGTTATGGATACTCTGCGGGCTGCCGTTCGGCATCTGGCGGCTGCGCCTCTGGATCATACCAGGCGGCGGCTCCCTGGGCAGTGGGATTGCCTTGTTCGCGCTGAACTTTATTCTGGCCGGGATCATCGGCGGTTTCGTTCTGGTCTGGCGGCTGATCGTGGCGGTGTGGTATGTGCCGCTGACGGTGTGGAGATTGATAGTTGGATGACTACACTTAAAACACAAACCGGAGGGATAATACCCTCCGGTTTCTTAATCATTCCGTGTCCGCAAAAAAATCATATGCATTTTCTTTGTTAAAGTAGTAGTTTGCTATCACTCGGTTTCGTCTTTGATAGTATTCTTTTAGATATAGATTTGAAATGATTGTAACAGCATCAATAACACTTGAAAGCAGTTTAGCAATATCTTCATCTTCTATTTTAATGAGCGGGATGTCTACTCGATCTTTCCATCTTCTGAACGTAGATGTGGACTCAAAGCGCTTGTCTACTTGTCCGTTATTATGTACTATCATGTTCCGAAGGTTCACAATATCCAGTAAATCATCCCAAGTTTCAGCGTTCAAATTCTTTCGTATTTCAATTCCAAATGCCTTTTTGTAGATATCATTTGTTTTTTCAATATTCATAAAGTCGTTCCCAGTATACTTGCGAACAATTTTTTCCAAGAAGCTATCTTTTTTAGATTCACAACTTATGAAGAGTAAGGCCTCAAAATAATCCCTAAATAGAACCTCGATAATAGATGCCAGTTCAATTATTTCGATTTGATAGCAGTCATACGCCAATAGCCACTTCTCTGTTTCAGGTCGATGTTCCGCAACTGCCTGAATACTAATACGATTCATTCGTTTAATACGAACAAAGCGAGCCAGATGCTTTTGTATATTTTTTAGCGTAGATGTTCGGCCACAAGAATGGCAAAAATTATATCCAGCAGTCTTAGATTCTTTCTTATCGTGAATGCATAAGGAAACTGTCCCACAATAAGGGCAACAAAGTTGGTATAGTTGAAATCTTCTGAGGTGCATATTCTTAAAAAAATCCTCAGAAGTTAATGGCTTTCGTTTGATTCTTTTGCAATAGCCAGCATAGAATGAGTAGTAAAGTTTCTTCATATAGTTCAAATGTTGATTGGAGAATTTCGCCAGAAATTCCTCGTCTACCAAGGCATACATCTCATTATCTGCTTTTTCCATAAAGCGATTCCTCTCATAGCAAACATTTTTCTCTAATCCTGACGCAAACAACCATATCCTTATATTTTATAATTATAGCAGTTATTTTTCCAATTTACAAATATCTTCATTTTGCAAAAAGAAAAAAGCGGGAGTACAGCCAATCGGATGAACCGAAAAGCTGTACTCCCGTTTTATGTGTCAGAAAGTGTTTGAAATCAAGCCTTTTTCTTCATGTACCAGCAAACAGACCGACACATGAGAAATCATAAAGGCTCCCTTTGAAAATACGGATACAGGGAATTATTTTGCGGTTTTTCCACCCCTATCTTCACATATTTTAGACCGTTTGGAATTGTAATGCGGACAAGCGACCAGACACGCCCTAAAACTCTGCTTGCAGCCGTGAACACATTTTTTACAAATATGGTTATACTGCCGCCTGCCGTTCTCGCCCAGGAAGAACGCCCATTCCAGCCGCCACTTCTTGCTTCGGCTCATAGGCAGTCATGCTCCGGCACATCACGGCCGGGCTTCTTGCCCTCCGGGGGCTTGTGCTCAGCACACTCCCGTTTGGCATCCTCTAACCGCTCACGGATGGAAGGCTTCTCCGGCGTTGTCCGATCTGCGTACTCCTGGGCTTTTTCCAATTCTTCGCCGCGTCTGCCGTTGTTGATAACGCCATCGATCATCCCGTAGTCATCTTCCAGCGTCATTTCCGCCGTGCGGAGGGGATTGTCCTGTTCCGGCTGCTGCGCGAGGACAGCAAAAGCCCGTGTGCCGTTGCCCATGATGAGATATTTCCCATCGTCAGACTGATGGTGAACCCCATATCCCGCCGCCTCCATTTGTTCCCGCGTCATATTGGTCACATAAAAGCTGCCTCTGGGTGTGCTGATCCGCTCCTGCGTCGCCATCTGATCCGGCGTGGGGATCGTGACCTCCGCTGCCCGTTCCGGCTGCAAAAATTCCGGCACCTGGGAGAAGCCAAAGCGGTCACAGTAATGCGCGGTGTTCTCCCCGTCCTGATGCAGCACCACAATATCGGACACGGACAGGGAGTGCCCCTTGAAGTCTGCCGGGTGGTTGATATTAAATCGGGTATAGATGCTTTCCAAACTGTCCTGCTCTGTCAGCGGGGCGGTGTAGACCAGTTCATAGTTCTCCGGCTTTACAGAAAGGCCATTGTTGCGGATGGCATCCAACGGCTCAAAGCGGTAATCCAATGTTTCATTGCCGCTTTTCAGTTGGTAGATGGAAAAGGTATCTCTCGGAACGGCCTGCGCCTGCTCCGCAATGTCGGCGGGCGTCTGCACATAGGCGGCCGCCTCCGCTGCATACTCCCGTTCTGCCTTTTCCGCAAAGGCCAGCATTTCGTCAATACGGGACTTGTCCGGGTTCTCCAACGCTGCCTTGATCTCGGCGGGGTCGAAGTCCAGAAATTCCTCATAGCCTGTGGCATCCTTGAACTTTTCAATCTCCGAAGGAAGATAGTCTTCCTGCGTCTGTCCCAGCGCCGCCAGCTTTTCATCCAAAGCGGAAATGCGTCCGGCCATCAGATTTTCGTAAAGTTCTTCCTTTGCGGCGTGTGCCTCCGGGTGCTCCGCCGCATACTGCGGATCGTTCTGACGGAAAAACTCGTCCATGTCAAAGGCAATATCCATAGCCCACTCGGATTTTTCTTCTTCGGGAAGATCATCCTGAAAGGTCATCACCCGGTACTCGTCGGGGATGCTGCCGCGTTCGCCGTCGTAAAACTCATGGAAGCTGCTGCCGGTATCCCAGACATACCCCTGATCCGTGAAGGTGCCGTTTTCCTCCAACGCAACGTCCCGGCCGTAGGCCTCATAGTCGATGTAATTCTGCAAATGCTCTGGCACCTGCATAACGTCCAGTTCTTCGATGTAATAGCGGCCCAGATCGTCATAGTCATGGATATCGGGGTAAACCTCATAGCAATCCAGATTCTCGGTGAGGTTGATGATCTCCTGCAGGCTGCCGCAATGGTCGCCCATTTCCATACCGGCCTGAAACTGTGCGTATTCGCTTTCGCTCATTTCATCCAGCTTCGATGCCAGATAATTCAGCTCGTCCAGATTTTCGTATTCGCCCAGCTTACTGTAAAGGCCGTCCACATAGCAGTCATAGTCCGTGATGAACCATTCCTCATAGGGCTGGCCGAAGTCATCCTTCTGGCCGATTCCGATCCGCTTAAACACTTCTTTCAATTCCTCGGCGGTGGTGGGAAACTTCACCCACTCGCCCACAAGCTCGCCCTCGTTATATTTCCCAAGATTGGTGATAAAGGCGGCAAAGGGATAATCCTTGTTGTGATCGTAATATGGCATATCAGCACCTCCTTACAGCTCCGGCGCAGATTTTTCCTTATGGGGCTGCGCCTTGTTTTTCTCCGCACATTCCTTCTTGCCCTGTTCCAGCCGTTCCCGGATGGAAGGCTTTTTCTCCGGCTCCGCAGGGCGTTCATGGTTCCACTCGTCGCCGGAGAGAGAAATATATCCGTGTTCCGTAAAATGGCCCTGTTCCTCCTGCATGGCGTACTTGCCAAACGGAACAGGGTCGATCGCTTTCAGAAGTTCCGGGGGCAGCAGCATATCCATGTGCTGTGCCAGATACCGCCACCCCAGATCATTCAAATCGTGGATATTTGGCTCAAATACGAAATAGTCGGTGTTGTCCGCAAACTCCTTAAACTGCTCCGGTGCTGTCAGCTTGAAGGGCGAGGCCTGCACCGCCGCCAGCACCTCCCGCTCCTCCGGGGAGAGGGCAGCCACCGCCGCCCTCACTTCGGGTAAATGTTCCAAAGTCTTATTTTCTACCATTGACACCTTCCTTTCTTTTCGGAAATTCCAATTTGAAGTTGATGTATTTGCCGCCCGTGTCGTCCAGGATCACCGCAGCGTCATAAGCAGCCTGTTTCTTTTCAGACCACATTCCCTTGACATTGGTACGTCCCTTTTTCAGAAGGTCCGTTGCCATCTTCTTTGTCAGCTCCTTCTTGCGGCTCGTCCAGAAGCGGTCATTTTTCCAGAGAACGAAACCGCAGGACCGATCCGAACACGCAAAGTTATTCTTGCCCTCATAGACCGGCTGACCGCAGCGGGGGCAGGTGCCGATCACTTCCTTCTCTGGGGCAAACAGCTTTTTGCCATCCTCGGAAATACAGGAATAGGTGGACACGATCTCTTGAACCATCGTGCGGATACCGTCCATGAAGGTATCCGGGTCAGCGCCGCCCTTTGCGATCTCCGTCAATTTCTGTTCCCATTCCGCTGTCAGCATGGGAGAGGTCAGCGGCTCCGGCAGGACCGTGACAAGGTTGATACCGGCTTTCGTGGGGATCAGGCTCTTGCCCTTGCGCTCCACAAATCCGGCTGCTACCAGCTTTTCGATGATGGCCGCCCTGGTCGCAGGCGTGCCAAGACCTTTTCGCTCCGCCTCGTCGGGGATATCATCCTTTCCTGCGTTCTCCATCGCGGACAGGAGGGTATCTTCGGTATAGGTCTTCGGCGGCTGGGTGAAATGCTCGGTAACAGCAATTTCCGCACCGTCAAAAGTTTGCCCTTCGGTGAAGTCCGGGAGCGTATCGCCGTCCCCATCCGCAGGCTTTTCCTTCAAGAAGGCACGGAAAATGCGGTCGATTTCCCGCCAGCCTTCGGCAAGGACGCGCTTGCCCTTTGCGGTGAAGGAATGGCCGCAGCAGTCAAATGTGGCCGTGACCGTCTCATACATATACGGCTCCGCCGATGCACACAGCAGCTTGCAGCAGACCAAAAGGAACAAATTGCGCTCGCCCAGGGTCAGAGCCTTGATATCCGCTTTCTCAACCTCCATAGTCGGGATGATAGCATGGTGGTCAGATACATCCTTGTCGGAGATCATGGCCTCCACCAGCGGGAAGAAGTTGCCGCAGCCATCAAAGGGCGGCAGCTTTGCTACCAGGTGGATCACGCAGGATGCCGTTTCTGCCATATCGGAAGTCAGATATCGGCTGTCCGTGCGGGGATAGGTCAGCAGCTTCTTTTCGTAGAGGCTCTGGGCGTAGTCAAGGGTCTGCTTCGCCGTGTATCCGAACAGGCGGTTTGCCTCACGCTGCAAGGTGGTGAGGTCATAGAG
>NZ_JAFREI010000009.1:0-117730 GCF_017377595.1 Faecalibacterium sp. Marseille-Q0746
TTTCGGCAGCGGTGATCGTAGTTGGGGGTGGGGATGAGAGCATACGGGGAGTGGGAAGGGGGGGGGGGGGGGGGGGACGTGTTACAGAAAAACCGAAGTTTTCAAAATGATAACTCCGGTGGCTTCGTTACGGGTGCAATCAAGTTATCATTTTGGGAACCTGCTTCGGCGGGAATTGCAAATCAAGTTACGGAAAGCGTAACCTGATTTACAACCGCACAGCCCAAATTCCCATTTTGGGGATTTGGGAGTGAGCGATTAGGCGTTATGGTATTTTGGTGCTTTCCAAAATGGGAAGTGCCACTTTACTGATAAAAGCGAGCGTGGATAAGGAACTTGACAAACTTCATCAAGTTTCTCAAAGAGAAGCGTGAACCATCGCTTTACGCTGGCGGTAGTCTTTTTGCCGACAGGCATTGCTGCAATATCTGGCATCTGCCCGAATCGGTAAGAACTGCTCCCCGCAGCAAGCGCAGGTATACTTTCCTCGCTCAACGCGCTTTTTAAGCCTTTTCCGCAGATTCAGCATCTTGTGACCACAAGTCTGGAAGCTGCAATATTTTCGGTTCCGGGTCTGGGTGTAGATGACCTTGCGGCAGTATTCACACTGGATTCTGCGCACACTGGGGTCGCCATCAATGAAATATTCCATCAGGGTGTCCTGATTTTCACGTTCCCATTGTTCTGTTGTCATAGGCATCCTCCTTTGGCTGTTACGGGTGTGTGGTGGATAATGAAAAGCATTATTTGCCAAAAGTGTTACGGAAGCGTGGCTGTTATCAAAATGGTAACAGCCACTTTTGCACAATAAAGCGTTACGATTGTCTGGTTGGTGATCAAAATGATCACCAACTAAAATCTGTGCGTTATGGCTGGGTGGTAAGTGAATATTTTGTCCATTTACCACTTCCAAGTGGTGAGTTACGGTTTTCGTAACCCACCACAGAGCGATCGTGTTACAGTAATCTGGTAAGTACCGGAAATCAGCACTTACCAGATTTCACCGTGGCTTGACAAAATGTCAGGTCGAGGTCAAACGTAACACAAACGGAGTCAATGTGGACAAATTGTCTACATTGATTCAAGCTGCGGCCAATTTGCCTCATGTGGTCAAAATGTCCACATGAGGTGAGCCGTAACGCAGAATGTTCTTCTGGTGAATGACGTTTTGCGTCATTCACCACATCAACTGGCCATTTTGACCAGTTGATATTGGGTGCGCCGTTCTCCCTGCATGGATTTCCTGCCCCCTTCCGGCGGCGTTTTCCGGCTCTCCCTCTTGGGGGTCATCGCCGTGTATCCCATGCAGACGGTCTTTCGATTTTCAAGGTACGGTGCTGAATTTGGCAATAAAAAATCGCCACACAACAACCTGAACCCGACCATCCTTTCCGGGATGGCCTTGGTTCGGGTTCGTTATGTAGCGATAAGAAAGTTAAAAACTTGCTCCGGCTCCTTCGGGAGCCGAGCTGGAACTCTAAGATAAATATGTTATATTAAATTGTTGAGATAGATTACCACAAAAATTGAGCCGTGTCAACAAAAAATTCTGAAAACGGGCTACTTTCGGCAGCTTGCAAGAAAAAGTGATGGAAACTTTGGTAAAAAGAGAGGGTCGGATAGCTTGTTCTGTTTGCAACGGAATGCAAACTCGGAACTTTTTTGAGCAGAAAAACAACCGTCCGCTTCAAGTTGGGCTTGAAAACGGACGATCATTCTTGCAAAGTGATTTTCAAATTTGGGAAGCGTTTTGAAAGGTCTCATAGTGCTAGCAAGAGGTTATACAAAGACCATTTTTGCGTTGCCAAACACTTGTTGGGAAAGTCAAAACCTTGAACTGCATCGGCATGATGCAGGCTATGTGATAGCATCAAAGAATTATTTTTCCAAAGCTGCAGCCTCAGAATTTTTTATTTTCCATTTTTGCATATTGTTTTCCACAAGATGATCCTTGCATCTTACGGTTATTGCAGTACCTTATTCATCAGCTCCTGATAGCTGTCCACATGGTCGTATGTCACAAGTCCATCGGACAACTTCGCGAACAGCTTTTTAGCACAATCGATCTTGGATTTTTCGATTGGGCGCAGATTCAGGCTTTCCATTGTACCCTTTGTTTCGGCAACGAAGTAAATATGCCTCACTGCACCTTCATGGAATACAATTGCCCAGTCCGGCGAATAGTGTCCGACAGGCGTAGGGATAAAGAAACCTCTGGGCAGCTTTGCATAGATGAATACTTCATCTGCGCCATCAAGGCTTTCGGCAAATTTGCGTTCCACGCTCTTTTCGGCAGAGCCGTCGGTAAAGACATAGTCCTGAATGGCTTTCTTTGCAGGATAGGCTTTATCCATTGTCAGGCCGTGCTTTTCAGCAGTAAAGATACTGCTGTCATAGCTGCCCTCAATTGTATCGTAGGTGATATGCTCTACGATCATGGTAGCTTTCTGCTCTTTGATCAGGCGAGTGACCTTCGTGATGAACTCTTCCGGGTTGCTCTGATACATTGCAAACGTAGACGGCTTGATTCCCTTCAAAATCGCCGCAACGGTGTGGCGGGTCAAGACGGTTCCCTCCGCAATTTTTCCAAGCAGATCATAAGGAACCTGCCCATATACTGCGTGTTTCAGTGTTTTAGTGCGAGTCTGTGCAGCATTGAAGCTGTCACCACTACGTACCATGTCTGCATCCAGAGTATCCCGCTGTGCAGCATGACTGACGGCGTATTGCAGCTGGCTGACATAGAGTTCACTGTCAATATGCGTGATTGCCTTGGAAATCAGTTCATCGGAATTGAAATCAACAGTATAGGCGTACTTGTGGTTGATGGTATTCCAGAGTTTCTGGAACTCTGCTTTTTCAAACCGTCCGTTCAGCGGATTTTCCAGAACCTTTGGCTTGTTGGCATCCGCAAACATCTTCTGGAGAACGCTTGCGTCATAAATCGCCTGCACCAAGGTGTGGATGCCCTCTTCTATCGGTTTCAGAGAATCTGGAACAGGAGCAAGCGATTTTGCCTGTGCATCCTCCCGGTATTCCTTCGTCACGTTATCTTCTTCGTCCACATAGCTGTTGCGAACCAGATACTGATAAATGGCTCGTGCCTGATGGTCGTCCACCTTGACGGTTCGCCCATCCAATTTGATCGACTTTCCGGCAAAATATTCAATGGTCGCTTTCCGAGGACGGTCGTACAGCACAGCCTCGGTCTGCTTCTGCAAGCTGTCCACAAAAGCGGCATAGCTTTCGCTGGCAATAACCGTCAGGACATTGATATCCTGCACTTTATCGCCTAAAGCATCGGCATCCATGCGGCTGCCGGACTGGTTCACGCACAGGCGCAAGCCACGGCCAACTTCCTGACGCTTCTGTGTGGTGCTGTCGCTGTGCTTCAGGGTGCAGATTTGGAACACATTCGGGTTATCCCAACCTTCACGCAGGGCAGAGTGGGAGAAGATAAACCGGGTAGGCTCCTCAAAGGACAGCAGCCGTTCCTTATTTTTCAGAATCAAGTCATAGGCGGAAATATCATCGGACAGATCCGTTCCGCGCTTGACAGAACTGTTTACGCTATGCCCCTTTTTATCGATACTGAAATAGCCTTTATGCACATTGTGTACATCGACAGAATCCAGATAAGCCAGATAGTCCGGGTCAAACAGTGTGCGGTGCTCATTCAGAACAGAAAGATACTCCTGCTCGAAAATTTTTCCGTACTCACCCAGAAGTTCATTGCCTTCCTCATCGTACTGGCGATATTTTGCCACCTCATCAATGAAGAACAGAGAAAGCGTCTTGATGCCCATTTTGAAACGTTCTTGCTCTTTTTCAAAGTGCGATTCGATGGTTTCACGGATCTGCACCCTGCGCATATCATCTTCGGACACGTCACCTGTCACATCGTGAACATGCAAAGTTTCCCCATTCGTAAAAGTCAAAATGCCGGTAAATGGATCAATTTCAGAAACGACAAACCCTTTGTACTGTTCCATCTCGTTGGAGAGATAATATAGATTATCCCCCACATTCAGCTTATGAAATTCGCGCTTGGTACCACCGTTGTGAGCGACTTCCAATTCGATTTTAGCCTGCGGGGCCTTTTGAGGAGTGACAAGAATATCTTCCAGATACAGATATTTGTTGGTGCCACGTAGGTTCTTGACCTCAAAGCCCTTGACCTCGATTTTTTTGACCAAACGCTTATTATAAGCGTCCAGCGCATCCAGCACATACACCAAATTGTGCTGCTTTGCATGGGTAGCCGAATAGTTCAGTGTAAACAGCGGATTGAACTTTTTCAAGGCTTTCTGGGTGGCAGAATCCTCTTTGCCCATCTTCTGCGGCTCGTCCAGAATCAGAATCGGACGGTTGGCGGCAATCACATCAATGGGGCGGCGGGAACCAAACTCATCCCGCTTTGTGTAGATAATACGCGCAGCAGCATCGCCCTTGCGGCCTTCCACATTTTTGTCCTCGTTCATGGAAGCTGCAAAAGCCTGTGTATTGATGATCATAACATTGATGCCCGAATTACTGGAAAAGGCATCCAGCTGATTCAGGTTGCTGCTGTTATAGATGAAGAACCGTGCCTTTTTACCATAGCACTCCATAAAGTGATCTGCGGTAATCTCAAAGGATTTTTTCACACCTTCACGGATGGCAATGCTGGGCACGACCACAATAAACTTGCTCCAACCGTAACGCTTATTCAACTCGAACATCGTTTTGATGTAAACGTAAGTCTTGCCGGTACCGGTCTCCATCTCGATATCCAAAGAGCAGCGACCCAGCGGTGCCACCAGCTGGGTGGACTGGTGGATATTGCTCTCATTTTGAATGCTCTGGATATTGCGCAGAATCTGCTCATTGGTCAGCTGCAAGGCTTCATTCTTAAAACCGGAATCATCCAGAGCATCCTGAAATTCGACCTGTGTGCCGTCCTCGTAAGACTGCGTCACACTGATCTGCTGCGGTGTGCTGGGCAAATTGCCGATATCCCGCAGATAGGATACACCTGCATTGTACGGCTGACCTTGAAAGACCCGTGCCACGGCATCCACAGCATCCGTCTGGTATTGCTGAATCTTAAAACTAAACTTCATTGTTGTAACTTACCTCCGACACCAATTGAAAATAACAAGTTAATTCAATTTTCATCGAATCACAATACTTTTCTTACCGTATCGGGGCTATAAGTTTCAAAAATCTGGTCAAAATTTGTTGCAACGCTGTCATTTGCCATGGAACTGTCACGGAAAACAGCATAGTACGGCTTCATCTGCGCAATGGCCTTGACAGTCTCATCCGTCACATCATGGTCGAAACAGGCCAGCAGGAAGCCATTTGCCACGTTGAACACCTTTTTGCCTGCGATCTCTTTTACCTCAATGGGGCTGGACAGCAGCACACCCAGATCCAGCATCACCTGGAACAGCAAGTCCTCCGGGGTACGGTCTTCCTTCACGTTGTCCACCAACGAGAACAGATCCTGCTGACCGACTTCATCCGGCGTGTAGTAAACCGGCTTCATGTTGCTTTCATCCAGACGCAAGCAGCGGAAACCAATATCCAAATCAGCCAGAGCAGTCAGCCCAGCATCCTCCTTGATTTTGCGCCCAGCACGGCGGATGCGCTCCTTGCCCATTTCGCAAATATTGGAGAAAGATGTATTACCTGTGCACGGTTCTGCTAGTTGAACTAGTATGAATTTTCGATTGCCTGCTTCCTCGGCATTCAATTGCATTACTGCATCAGCTGTTGTTCCGGATCCAGAAAAGAAATCCATAACCAAAGAATCCTTATCGGTTCCGAGAGTAAGTAAATATTTTATGAGCAATGTTGGCTTTGGCGTACTAAACAAATCCGTTACCGGATATTCTGGAAAAAGCTTTTTTAATTCATATTTTGCTCCTCTGGTATGACCGGTAACTTCAAGGTCAACACAAAGTGTTGAAGGGGGAAGGCCTTCCATATCGGCCAAATATGTCCGACGGATAAGGCGCGTTTCATCTTCTGAAAAACGTAGTTCTCCAGTCTTTAACTTTTCTGCAATTGTTTCTTTTGACCAACGCCATCCATTTGCTGGGTGCTTGATAACTTTTCCACTAGGCGATGTAATATTAAACTGTAAGTTCGGACGTAGTCCAGGATTATTTACCGGATTTCCATCAAACCACGGTCCTCTTGGATCATTATCCGGATTTTTGAAATGCGATCTTTTTTTCGGATCATTTAAAAAATGTGGTTTCCAATCAGGATTCTTAGCATAAACTAGAATCGTGTTATAATCTTCTGAAAAAGTCAATGCATTATTATTGCTGTTATCGCTAGATTTCCATGCCAGTTCGGCAATAAAGCACTGTACGCCAAATGTCAAATCACATACTTCTTTTAGATTAGCATGTTCATTATGGTCAATGCTAATAAAAATCGCCCCATCATCCGCAAGCAAATCCTTTGCAATTTTCAGGCGTGGATAGATCATATTGAGCCAGTCTGTATGAAAACGACCGTTGCTCTCAGTATTGGTCACCATCCGATTGCCTTCTTCATCATACTGACCGCTGTTCCCCATATATTCGTCAGCACTCTGGGCAAAATCGTCCTCATAGACAAAGTCATTACCCGTATTGTACGGCGGGTCAATGTAGATCATCTTGACTTTGCCCAGATAGGTTTCTTGCAAGAGCTTCAGCACTTCCAGATTATCGCCCTCAATGTAGAGGTTCTCGCTGTCAAAGCCACCGGGTGTGCCGTCCTTACCAACACTGTCGGTCACCACCGGACGCAGCGTTGCCGTGATGGGCGCATTTGCCGCCAGCATCGCCTTTTTCTTGTCCGGCCATGTAAACTGGTAGCGTTCCTCCCGACCCTCCACGATGGAATCGGAAAGCTCCTGCCGCAGAACGTCAAAATCAATGGCATGTTCCACCTTGCCGTCACGTTTTACCTCGGTAATTGCATTGGGGAACAGCTTGCCGATCATCTCAATGTTGCGCTGTACACCGTCAAGGCTGTGCATTTTTAGGGTGTCCATTAGAAATTCTCCCTCATTCATATTTTGAATATTTTGATAGCAGACTGACCAATCTTAGCAAAAACGTTTTTGTCTCTGCATTAAATTCGCAGTTTCCAACGAAACAACGGTAATCATAACTTGTATAATTTTTTACGAATATTGCTTTATATACAGCAACTGCTTTTTCTTTTATTGTTACGATTTCTTTTCCTTGCTGCTCCGATTCCGGTGCAGTATTATATATTTCGTTTCTTGAAAGTAGTTCTCTAAAATGACCTTTATAGTTGGAATCCATACATTCAAGTAGTTCTATCAGTTTCTCTGGATTATGTCCTGAAATTAGTTGATTATATGAAGTCACATCGCTTATCTCTAAAGCAATCAGAAGTGGAACCATATATAATGTGCAAAATCGTGTGGCTAACCCTTCCGGATCACTAAAGTCAAATCTTCCGTCACTGTGTGTTAACTCGTATTCTGCAATTTTTATGGCTTTTAAATATCTTGAAATTTCACGGAGAGAAAAATGGAACAGCTCGATAATTTTTTTGCACACAACATCTACCGTATAGTAGTCGCTTTGGAAATTGATGCTTTGATAGTATCGGTACATATTGGCTGGCGGAAGCGAAATTCTCAAATCAAAAAAACGATCAAGGTATCTGCACGAATCGAACGCATTTCCGTAGTAATTTGAAATTGTATGTTGAAGTTCTTGTAAATTCACAGCAAATACAAATGTGACTCGTTCATTATCGAAATAATGTTTGATTTTCTCCAAAAGTTGCACGGCATAGTCTGGCTTGCATCTATCAAGTTCGTCTACAATAACAATCAAGCGATTTGCTCTTTCATCAAGTAGGTGGCCTAAAAATTCCACAATTGTACTGTGAATACTCTTGCTTTTCCGTAAATCATCGAGAACACTATCAGATTTCATTGATTCCAACACTGCTGCTGTACTTTTTCCAGTAATACAATCTGCCAGAGCTGCTACCTTTTCAAAAATTTTATTGTCTTTTGGAAAAGGCGTTTCCTCATCTACCTGTTGAAGAATGGAGTATACCAGAGATAAGATAGGGTCTCCATCATTATCATTTTCCCACGCATCGTAGTAAACACAAAGCTGCGCTTGAAATTCTGGTTCTTTGCCGCCGTGATAGTTTTTCCAGACAGTTTTGACCTCATCCCTGTATTCACTCTTTGATTCTATTGGCGAGCAGGATTCTAAAATCATTTTTGCCTGCTTGACAAAAAAAGTCTTACCGCTTCCCCATGCACCATCAAGAGCAATCGAGCAGGAATCCTCCAAAGAGTTCAGGATATCCACAAACGCATGGATATCCGTATTTCTTCCAATTTGGTCGTTCTTATATGCGGAAAGTAGGTTTTCTTCTGTTGGTTTCAGTTCAAATGATTTCATAACGTCTCCGTTTTCTTTTGTAGAGCTTTCATTTGTTGTACCAGTTCAAATTTCTTTTTCGGCTGCTTTTCCTTACGGATTTTGGCTTCCAGTGCAGCAACCTGCTTCTCTAGCTGCTCATGCTGCTTCTGCTGCTCAACGCTGTCTTTCAGGGATGCACTTTCTCCTGTGCCAAGCGCATCACCTGCGATTTGACGGACAAAGTTCTCGTATACAGCATCCAGCGTAAGTCCATCCAGATGCACCGGCAGGTCGTCCTCGTCCAGCCAGTCCGTAGAGAATAATAGCGATCAACCTTAAAGGCTGTCTTGCCCGCCGCAGCCTCCTTGTAGCCGATGACAGCACGATACTTGCCCTCGTATTCCAGCAAAAAGAGGATGTGATACGGAATTTCCCGGTCGATCTGGCGCAGCACACTCTCGTCCAGCTCCGGGGCAGACAGCCGTACCTCGAACACCTCGATCTCCGTCACCTGCTCCCCAGCCGCCAGATTCAGGGTGGTGGCAGCAATCTTATTGCGCCAGTAGATGGTCCTGATCTGCTCGACAAAGGCTCTCTTCATAGCCGGGGTAACGGCAATGTTCTCATAGAACTTCTGCTTCGGGATGCGTTTATTGAACTCGGTAGAATTTGGAAAATTCAGCAAACTATTTTCCTCCATGACCTAAAGTTAAATCTTTCCGTATTCTTCTCTCCGTTGATACATTTCCTGCAATTCTTTCAACGAGTGATCCTCAAATAACAGTGCATTACGTTCTTTTTCTAGTGCAGTTATGTATATATAAAATTCTTTATTTAACGCTTCTTCGATTTGCAACTGGTTATTCGTCAATCGTTTAATTTCACCATTTTCATCATTTTTCAGATGACTTTCTTCTTGCTCTATCGTAAATGAAAGTATCAATCCAATTGCCGACGTACTAAGTTTCCCAGCATATTCCACCAAACTATCTACCTGTGTATTTTTACGTTTATCCATAAACAGCTGTTGTATCAATATTTGATACGATATTCTAATTTGACTGGCTCTTCGCGTTGAAGAACTTAGATTATCTGCTTTATTTTTTGAGGTATCCCTGTATTCTGCAACTATATTGCTACATGAACATACCTCAAAAAATTCTTGAAACAATTTTCTTAAAAGATTTATCCGTTCGTTCTCATGTTCAATTAACTGCGATATGATTTGTAATTCATTTGTGCGATTGCTTATTTTTTCCAACCGCTCTTGCGATTTATCGTTTTCCTCCTTAAATCTTTGATTTTGCCATAGCGCAAGCAGTCCAAGAATAATTGTAGATGCATACGTCAAAATGTCTCCTGCGCTCCATTTTGCTCGAAAGAACTCTACTGTGGGTTCAATACTAAACAACCAATGTATGACAAATGCAAATACTATACTTCCTATCGCCCAAATCACAATCCATCCATATTTTCCATTTCGATTTTTCATAGTTATCCCTATTTCACAACAAGAAAGCAAATCAACTCAAAATCATCCAGCCCAGACACCTGACTGAGTAATGCCGTTGTTCCGCCCGCAGAGAACAGGCTGTCGATATCGCTTTCTTCCTTAATATCAATGATCGAGTCAATGGCTTCACTCAGCAATTCGGACATTTCTGCCATGTCCTTTCCATCGTCTGTTTCCCGGTTGAAGCGTTCATACACCTCTTTGATTGGCTCAGTCTTTCCACGGCACAGCAGCCGGATATCGTCCAACATCTTTTTGGGGTTCAGGTAGTCGCAGATGATCTGCCCATCCATGCCGATGTAAACCATGTAGAACGGATGGATGCGGTTCCGATTGTCCACATTGACGCTGTTATTGATGTTTTTCAGCACGAAGATCACACCCTCCGGCAGTTCATCCGTAGCCGGAACCACCGCATGAAGTCCACGGGGCTTCTTGTCCAGATCACCATTGTGTTTGATGTAATCCAGCAGGTCGAGCCGGAACTCGTTCAGGCCCAGATCCATAATGGAGATGCCGTCCGACATATCTTCGATGTCAACGACCTCTTCCTGCAAGCGTTTCAGCTGTGCCTTGCGGTACTCCAAATCGCCCTTTTCTTCGGGGTTAATAAGGTCATCATCGCCGGTGGAGGTCATAACGGTGATTTTCATGCGGGTCTCCACACGGGATTTCAGGTTGATGTAATCGTCCAGCGTCAGATCAGGCCAGAAGTTCACAAGTTGGATGTACTGGTTTCTGCTGCCGATACGGTCGATTCGTCCAAAACGCTGGATAATGCGTACCGGGTTCCAGTGAATGTCATAGTTGATCAGATAATCGCAGTCCTGCAAGTTCTGACCTTCAGAAATGCAGTCTGTCGCAATCAGCACATCAATTTCCGTGGCACTACCGGGCATCAGAACATCCCGGTCTTTGGAAATGGGAGAGAAGCAGGTCAGCACGTTGTTGAGTGTTGCCTTGAAGCCTTTGATCGTGGTACGTCCGTCAATCGAGCCGGTAATTACAGCGGTATTCAGCCCATATTTCTGCTTTACAAACGCACTCACATTGTCAAAGAGGTACTCTGCCGTATCCGAAAATGCAGAGAAAATCAGCACTTTTCTGTTGCCGACATTGATCGGGTGCTCAATTTTTTCGGACAGCAGCTGGAACAGTTCTTGCAGCTTTGTGTCATGCTGCGGCGTGATATCTGCCACCATAAAGGTCAACAGCTCCAGAATTTCTGCATCTTTCCGAAGCTCCGTACGCCAGCTCTTCCAGTCCATATCCGCAAGGTCGATTTTGACTTTTTTGCCGACGGTGAAAAAGTCAGTGTTTTCATCGTCCATGTCAAAATCGTCTCCGGCCATGTCGTATATATCCAGATCAGCGTGGCCGGAGCGTTCAAACTGGTCAATGGACTGAATCGTACCATCAATCAGTTTCTTGATGCGCGTCAGGGTCAGCTGGAACGAATGTACAGAGCTTTCCAGCCGTTTCAGCAGATTGATACTCATCAACCGACAAATACCCTGCTCACGGCCTCTCTGGGTCAGATTTTCTCCCTTATTGTGCGTCAGCTCCTGATATTTCTGGATCTTACTTGCGAAGATGTAGTTGGAGGGCATATAGACGCACAAGCTCAGCTGAATCAGCTGCTCATAAATTTCGTTGTAGTTGATGGCATTATTCAGGTCTGTCAGACATGGCCGAACGGAGATCGGCTTCAACCGCTCTGGGAACTTTCCGATAGCGTTGGTGTTGTAGTACTTCTCGATATGCTTCCGAGAACGTGCGATGGTAACACTGTCCAGCAGCTCGAAGAAGTCGAAATCCAATGTCCGTAGCAGCGCATCCGTGGTTCTCTCTTCTGGTTTCAGTTTGCTCCATGCGTTAAAGGCTTTTTGCGCCTGCTTAAAGATGTCTTCAATGCTCTTTGAGGTGTTCAGCCTTTCATCCAGATATTCGGAGTTTCCCTCATAGGCAAGGGCCAGCTGATTTTTCAAGTCAACAAAGCGGTTATTGACAGGCGTTGCCGAAAGCATCAGCACCTTGGTCTTAACTCCGGCACGGATCACCTTATCCATCAGCCGCTGGTAACGATTGTCCTGCGTCTTGCTATGAGTTCCGATTCCATTACGGAAATTGTGCGATTCATCAATGACGACCAGATCATAGTTGCCCCAGTTCAGGCGATCCAGGTCGAGGCCATTCGACTTTCCGCCGCTTCTGGACAGGTCTGTATGGAACAGGACATCATAATTCAGCCGATCCGATGCAATCGGGTTGTTCACATAGTTGTCCTTGTAGGTATTCCAGTTCTCTGCCAGCTTTTTGGGGCACAGCACAAGAACCGACTTGTTTCGATTCTCATAATACTTTACGACTGCCAGTGCGGTAAAGGTCTTGCCAAGGCCAACACTGTCCGCAAGGATGCAGCCGTTGTACTTTTCCAGCTTATTGATGATGGCAAGCACCGCATCCTTCTGGAAGTCGTACAGCAGGCTCCAGATTTTGCTCTGCTTAAAGCCGGTTGCCTCATTCGGCAGTTCGTCTTCTGAGATGTCGTCCAAAAACTCGCTGAACACATGATACAGCGTCATAAAGTAGATGAACTCCGGGGAATTTTCAGCATAAGCCGTGCTGATATTCTCCAGTACTACATCTGTGACATCCTGCATTTTGTCCCGGTCGTTCCACAGGGTATCGAACAACTTCATGTACTGCTGTGCGAACGGAGCCTCCATGCAGTTGACCATGTTGTAGCTGTTATTTCCGCGCTCACAGCCAATATCAACTGTCGTAAATCCGCCAATCGGCATATAGGCGGTCTGTGCTGCGCCGGAATCCACAGTCATAAAGCCAGCCATATTTTCACCGGTGGTGTTCGATTTGAACGTAGCCTTCCTTCTGATCCAGTCTGCACACTCCTTTGCGATGGCTCTCTGGGTCATCTCATTGCGCAGTTTGATTTCAAACTCTGTACCGTAAAGGCTTGTTTCACGGGAAATGCGGGGAATGTAGAACTCCCGCTTCTGCTTTTCAGCCTTTTCTTTCACAAACGTGGGGGATGTAAAGATAAATTCAAACTCGTCTATGGTTTCCAGCTGCTTCTTTAGCTCTTTGTAGGCATACATCGAAAAGCAGGCTGCCGCAATAGACACCCTGCTGCCTTTTTTGATTTCGACCCGCAAATCATCTCGAACGGTATTGGTGATGTTATCCAGAATTTTCATATCATCCACCGGCTTTATGCTTATCCGTATTTTTTATAGCCTTGACTATGAAAGCACTCTTACAAAACTCTATTTCTATTATACCACCCACTTTTTCCCCTGTAAACGAAAAAGCTGACGGTGTGTAGCGTGCAGCATCCATCAGCTTTTCGTGACACAAAAATCGGCACCCGCTTTTCAGCGAGTGCCGATTTTGTTACCCTATAATGCGCTTTGATTTTTGGCGTAAGTGGCGTAAGTTTGGCGTAAATCCGCTTTTGCGCGCTCCAAAAATCAAGGATTCATGCGGTTTTTGGGCAGCTATTAGTACATGCCGCCCATGCCGCCCATGTCACCACCGGCTGCGGGAGCAGCGGGGGGTTCGGGCAGGTCAGCGACCAGGCTCTCGGTGGTCAGCACCATCTCAGCGACGGATGCTGCGTTCTCCAGAGCGGAACGGGTGACCTTGGTGGGGTCAACGATACCGGCGGCGATCATATCCTCAACAAAGACCTCGTTCTGAGCGTCGAAGCCGTAGTTGGGCTTGTTGGCAGAGACGATCTTGTCGATGATGACGCTGCCTTCCAGACCGGCGTTCTTGGCGATCTGGCGCAGAGGTGCCTCCAGAGCCTTCAGGACGATCTTGGCACCGGTGCGCTCATCGCCTTCCAGCGTGTCGCACAGGGCGCGCACAGCGGGGATGGCGTTGATGGGAGCGGTGCCGCCGCCAGCGACAACGCCTTCCTGAACGGCAGCCTTGGTTGCGTTCAGAGCGTCCTCGATGCGCAACTTCTTATCCTTCATCTCGACCTCGGTAGCAGCACCGACCTTGATGACTGCAACGCCGCCGGCCAGCTTTGCCAGGCGCTCCTGCAGCTTCTCACGGTCGAAATCGCTGGTGGAAGCCTCGATCTGGTTGCGGATCTGTGCAATGCGGGCTGCAATGGCATCCTTATCGCCTGCGCCGCCCACGATGGTGGTGTTCTCCTTGGTGACCTTGACCTGACGGGCATGGCCCAGCATCTGGACGGTAGCGTCCTTCAGCTCATAGCCCAGATCAGCGGACACAACAGTGCCGCCGGTCAGGATAGCGATATCCTGCAGCATCTCCTTGCGGCGGTCGCCAAAGCCGGGAGCCTTGACAGCGCAGACGTTCAGGGTGCCGCGCAGGCGGTTGACGATCAGGGTGGACAGAGCCTCGCCCTCGATGTCCTCAGCCACGATCAACAGCTTCATGCCGTTCTGCATGACCTGCTCCAGCAGGGGGACCAGATCCTGGATGACGCTGATCTTCTTATCGGTGATCAGGACGGCGGCGTTGTCCAGAACAGCCTCCATCTTGTCGGTATCGGTGACCATATAGGGGGTCAGGTAGCCGCGGTCAAACTGCATGCCTTCCACGATCTCGTTGTAGGTCTCGGCGGTGGTCTTGTTCTCCTCGATGGTGATGACACCGTCGGAGGTGACCTTCTCCATAGCCTCGGCGATCAGGCGGCCGATCTCGGGGTCACCGGCAGAAATGGTGCCGACGCGGGCGATATCGTTGCTGTCCTTGACCTTCTGGCTGTGGGCCTTGATGGTCTCAACGGCCTTGGCAACAGCCTTGCTCATGCCGCGGCGGATATCCATGGGGTTGGCACCGGCGGTAACGTTCTTCATGCCCTCGGTGACCATGGCCTGTGCCAGAACGGTTGCGGTGGTGGTACCGTCGCCTGCGGCATCGTTGGTCTTGGTTGCGACCTCACGCACCAGCTGTGCGCCCATGTTCTCGAACTCGTCCTTCAGCTCGATCTCCTTGGCAATGGTCACGCCGTCATTGGTGATGACAGGTGCGCCGAACTTCTTGCCCAGCACCACATTGCGGCCCTTGGGGCCCAGGGTGATCTTCACGGTATTTGCCAGGGTATCAATACCGGCACACAGTGCCTTGCGGGCATCCTCGCCCTGCTTGATCTGTTTTGCCATAATCAAATCGCTCCTTCAAAGCTCAAATTTCAATTTCAGAGGGGAAACTTACTCCACGATGGCCAGGATATCGCCCTGACGCACGATGGTGCACTCCTCGCCGTCCACCTTGACCTCAGTACCGGAGTACTTGCTGGTCAGGACCTTATCGCCAACCTTCACGGTCATCTTGACTTCGTTGCCGTCCACGATGCCGCCGGGGCCAACAGCCACGACCTCAGCCACCTGGGGCTTCTCCTTGGCGCTGCCGGTCAGGATGAGGCCGCCCTTGGTGGTCTCCTCGACTTCAACGGCCTTGATAACAACACGGTCTGCAAGAGGAATGATCTTCATAGTTCTTGCCCTCCTATAATAAAATATAATGAAAACTTTTTTGGCACCTTTGGCCCATTCCTGCTGGGCCTTCGGTTGTTTAGCACTCCTTTTCTCTGAGTGCTAAGTGTATTGTACTCATCTCAAGGGTAAAAATCAAGGGTTTTCTCAAAATTTGTTTGTTAAGAATTTATGACAACGCAAAAGCGCCCGGATATCGTATTTTTTCGTTGCGATACCCGGGCGCTTTTTCTCCTGTTTCAACCTGCTTTCGGCGTGAGCCATTCCTCCACCTTCTCGGTGCTGTACTCCACCATATCAGCGATTTCCTCAATGGAGTATCCCTTTCGGTACAATTTCTGCGCCATCATTCTGGCCTGTTCTTCCCGGCCTTCCGTATAACTTTCCACTCTCAGGTCTTCCATCACTTTACACATTTCGCTCACTCCTTTCGGGTTTTCTTTCAGATAGCGTGTTCTCTCTGCCAGCAGTTCAAAATTCATTTCATCCGCACTGGTGCAATTGAAATCGTGCATCAGCCTGCCGATCTCTGAATCATCCCGGTATTCCCCATTCACATACAGGATATGGGCACCATCATTGAACGGGCGGTTCAGCGTCAGATTCATGTTCTGGATCGTATAGACCGGCTCGCCAGCCTTGTAGTAATCATTTTCCGTGATGAAAATAACATAGGTATCCGGCAGTTCTTTATAATCCTGCTTTTCGTCCAGATTTTCCACGTCCATCACACTGGAATGATATCTTGCCCGGTGCGGGTCTGCGCCATTGTCCGCGCGCTGGACCTCAATGTCATACTTCTTGCCCGCACTGTCGGTTGCATAGGCATCCAGACAGATTGAACGCGCACCGGTCACTCGCTTCATATCAGCCTGTGTCTCGCATTTTGTCAGGATCAGATCAGGCTTTCCGGTAATGATCCGAAGCACCAACTCTGCCAGCGGAAGATTTTCCTTAAAGAGCCCTCGCATAAAGGTATCATCCATAGGGCGAAAGCTGCGCAGACGGTCAAGGTCTTCCTGATGCCGCTTTTCTTTTTTCTCTGCATCCGACCAGTTCATAGCCCCATCCCTCCTGCTTTTTCCAAACATCTTCTTACGGGTTCATCTTATCATAGAATTCTTCATAAATCAAGCGTATTTCTGTAAATTTTATACCACGGCGTGTTTCGCCACAAACCGCTCATACGCCGGGGCGGGCAGGAGGATGCGGCCGCTCAGGGGGCGCAGAACAGCCTCCACCGCATCACAGGGGGCGCACTCGCCGTCGGCGGTGGCAACGATGGGGCCGCGGCCATCGGCGGGGCGCAGCGCCACCCGCCGGGCACGGCGGTAGAGGAAGTAGGGCTTTGCCTCCTCGGTGAGCTGGCCGTTCACAAAATGCCGGCCGCTCTTGTACATCCCCAGCAGCTTGGCAATGGTCAACCGCCCCACCCTGCGGACGATCATCACGTCCAGCCAGCCGTCGGCGGGGTCGGCCTCGGGGGCGGCAAGGAAGCCGCCGCCATAGGCCCGGCCATTGCAGATGGCGCACATCAGGCAGTCCACGGTCAGTTCCTCGTCATCGATGGTAAAGGTGACCCTGCGGCCGATGTGGCCGCAGAGCTGCTCCACAATGGAGAGCAGATAGGACACCTCGCCGCCGCACAGGGGGATGCGCCGGAACTTGGGGATGCCGTAGGCCACCTGCGCGTCCAGACCCGCCGCGCAGATGGTGGCAGACAGGCCCAGACTGGTCTCCAGCAGGTCGATGGCCACTTCCCCGCCCGCCAGCTGGGCATCGAGGTCGGTGAACTCTGCCCGGGTGCCGTAGGTGCGCAGGAAGTCGTTGCCGCTGCCGTAGGGCAGGCAGCCCACGGCGGCGTTGGCAAAGCCCTGCACGCCGGTCATGGCTTCCATGAAGGTTCCGTCGCCGCCCGCCGTCCAGATGCGCAGGCTGTCCCCTGCCTGCGCTGCCTCCTGGGCTGCGGCACGGGCCAGCTCCCGGGCGTGGCCCGCATATTCAGTGGTGTGGATGGTATAATCCGCTGCGCTCCACCCGGCCCGGGCGGCAGCGGCTCTGATCTGCGGGATGAGCTGGACGGTGCAGTCCTGCTTGCCCGCAGCGGGGTTCAGTAAAAACAAATAGCGCATGGTTTCCTCCTTGAGGCGTTTCGCTTTCTCTATGATAAACGAAAACGCCGGAGGATGCAAGGGGGAAGCGTGCTCACCCTCTCAGTCTCGCTTCGCTCGCCAGCTCTCCCAAAGGGAGAGCCAATGCATCTACGAGGGAAGAGGGTGCTTACGGCTAAACCTCTCAGCCGTCGCTGACGCTCGGCAGCTCCCCTAGTAGGGGAGCCCTTGGCAGGCCGTCGCGTTTTCGGGGTCTGGCACTTCGCTCCTGTTTGCCCTGCTGGCGCAAGGCCTAATCCTTGCGGCAGGTGCCATTTTTGGAGCCGATAGGCGATCATTGCGAAAAATGAACCTTATGCCAAGGCCTCCCCTACTAGGGGAGGTGGCAAAACCGTCAGGTTTTGACGGAGAGGTTTTGCACCGCCAGCACCCTCTAAAGGCCAGGCCGCAATTGCCTCTCCCTTTGGGAGAGGTGGCATCCCGCAGGGATGACGGAGAGGGCGCAGCTCCGGTGAAAACCAACCCTCTCAGTCTCTCTTCGACCCCGTCATGCTTTAACAGAGAGGGTCGATTCCTCCATCAAGGTCACCTCCCCATCCACCGTGCAGTCGGCGGTCCAGTGCTGGCCGGTGTGGGCCGTGCCGGAGGCGATCTGGTTGGCGAGGGCCTGTTCCACGGCGCGGTCCACCTGCCGCCGCAGCTCCCGGGCCCCATAGGGCGAGCGCGCCCTTGCGGCCAGCACTGCCCCCACCCGGGGCGTATGGGTCAGCTGATACCCATTGCGGGCGGCACGGGCTTCCAGCTGGCCCAGCAGCTTCTCGGCGATGGCACACAGGCTGTCCTCTGCAAGGGGACGGAACACGATGAGCTCATCCAGCCGCCCCACCAGCTCGGGCCGGAACCACTTCTTGGCTTCCTCAATGGCCTGGGCCGACTGCTTCTCGAACACGGCCTCGCTGCCCGCTGCAAAACCCAGCGGGGCGCTCTGCCCGGCCAGAAAGCGTGCCCCTAAGTTAGAGGTGAGCAGGACGATGGTATTGCGGAAATCGGCCTTGCGGCCCATAGCATCGGTGAGCCGGCCGTCCTCCAGGATCTGCAGCAGGATATTCTGGATGTCCGGGTGGGCCTTTTCGATCTCGTCAAAGAGCACCACGCTGTACGGGCGGCGGCGGACGGCTTCGGTGAGCTGACCGCCCTCATCGTGGCCAAGGTAGCCCGGGGGCGCGCCCAGCAGGCGGGCTGTGGTGTGCTGCTCCTGATACTCCGACATATCGAACTTGAGCAGGGCCTTCTCGCTGCCGAACCAGCTGGCAGCAAGGGCCTTGGCAAGGGCGGTCTTGCCCACGCCGGTGGGCCCCAGAAAGAGCATGGCCCCCATGGGGCGGCCCGGCTCTCCCAGCCCGGTGCGGCTGCGCCGGATGGCCCCGGCCACCGCTGCCACGGCCTTCTGCTGGCCCACGATCTCGGCGTTGAGGCGGGATTCCAGCTTGTCCAGCCGTTCCCGTTCCTTCTCCCCCACCCGCTCCACGGGCACGCCGCTGGCCTGCGCCACCACCCGGGCAATGTCCTCCCGGGTGAGGGTGGGGTCTGCTTTCCCCTCCCGCTCGGCGCGGATGCGGGCAGCGGCACAGGCCTCGTCCACAAGGTCGATGGCCTTATCGGGCAGGAAGCGCCCCGGCAGGTACCGCACCGAGAGCTCCACGGCCTCCCGCAGCGTCTCAGGCGGCAGATG
Source organism: Faecalibacterium sp. Marseille-Q0746 (assembly GCF_017377595.1). NCBI lineage: Bacteria > Bacillati > Bacillota > Clostridia > Eubacteriales > Oscillospiraceae > Faecalibacterium > Faecalibacterium sp. Marseille-Q0746. The sequence continues at coordinate 19,254 of NZ_JAFREI010000009.1, forward strand.
CACGCTGTGATAGCGCTCGTAGCGGGGGGCAAGCCCCTCCAGGATCGCCGCAGCCTGTGCCGGGGTTGGCTCCTCGATCTGCACCCGGCCAAAGCGGCGCTCCAGCGCGGCATCCTTCTGGATATGGGTGCGGAACTCCTGATCGGTGGTGGCCCCGATGAGCTGCAGCTCCCCCCGGGCCAGCACGGGCTTCAGGATGCTGGCGGCATCAATGGCTCCCTCTGCCGCACCGGCTCCCACGATGGTGTGGAACTCGTCCACAAACAGGATGGCGCTGCCGTCCCGCACAAGCTCCTCCAGAAGGGTCTTGAACCGCTCCTCAAAGTCGCCCCGGTACTTGGTGCCCGCCACAAGACTGGCCATATCCAGCGCCAGCAGCCGCCGCCCCTGCAGCATCCGGGGCACGTTCCGGCTGGCGATGCGCTGGGCAAGGCCCTCGGCAAGGGCCGTTTTGCCCACGCCCGGCTCCCCTACCAGACAGGGGTTGTTCTTCTGGCGGCGGCACAGGATCTCCACCATCCGGTCCAGCTCCGCATCCCGGCAGAACACCGGGTCCAGCTCGCCGTCCACCGCGCGGCGGGTCAGGTCGCGGCAATACTTATCGCTGGCACGACTGCCCCGGGGCATGGCGCTGGCCCGGGGCGTGCCGGGCAGGATGAACTGCCCCGAGATCTGGCGGCACTCCCGCACGGCCTCGGCCAGCTGCACCCCCATGGAGGCCAGCAGCACCCCCGCCGCGCAGTCGGTATCCTCCAGCATGGCACAGAGCAGGTGCTCCGGCTCCGCCTTGGGCAAGTGGGCGTTCTGTGCCCCGATGAGGGCATAATCCATGGCCCGGCGCAGGTCTGGGGCCAGCGCCTTTCTGTCCAGCTGGCGGGCCGGGCTGGTGCGGCCCTCGGCCAGCTGACGGCGCACGGCGGGCTCGGTGATGTTCTTGCCCGCCAGAAACCGCCCCGCCGGGCCACGGTCGGTCTGCAGCATGGCAAGCAGCAGGTGTCCGGTATCCGCCCGGGCACAGCCCATGCTGCCCGCAAGCTCCACGGCTTCGTCCAGCAGCAGCCCTGCCTCCCGCGAAAACCCCTTGTGTCTGCCCATGCCGAATGCTTCCCAAATGCTCATGCTCTGCTCCTTGCTGTATTGTTTCATACACAGCAAAGTATAGGCTCAACCTCCACGAAAAAAACAGCAATTTGTGTCAACCCTCTCAGTCAAAGCCTATCGGCTTTGCCAGCTCCCCCGAGGGGGGAGCCAATTGCGGCCTGGCCTTTAGGGGCTGCTGAATTGAGACGATGCGTTGGCTCTCCCTTTGGGAGAGCTGTCGAGCAAAGCGAGACTGAGAGGGCGCTGCACAACAAAAAACCGCCCTGCCATGCAATGCACGACAGAGCGGTGTTTCGCCTGTTCTGATTACAGTTCTGCCAGAGCCTTTTTCAGGTTCTTGGCGATCTGGTCGGGGCAGCTGGTGGGGCGGGGGCCGCAGGTGGTACCCTCCATGCGGGCGATGGCATCCTCAGCCTTCATGCCCTTGAGCAGGCGGCTGATGCCCTTGAGGTTGCCGTTGCAGCCGCCGATGACCTCAACGGACTCGATGGTGTGGTCATCGTTCAGCACGATGTTGGTCTGCCTGGAACAGGTGCCCACATTGGGGAAGCTGAAAGATTTGCTCATGGAAAACATCCTCTCTTTTTGACTTGCCCACAGTATACTACAAAAACAACGTTCCTGCAAGAGGCGGAACCTGCCCTCTTTGCCAAGGGCTCCCCCTTCGGGGGAGCTGTCGAGCAAAGCGAGACTGAGAGGGTGAGGATGCTCACGGACTTTACCGAACTCACCCTCTCCGTCATTGCTGACGCAATGCCACCTCTCCCGAAGGGCGAGGCCTTGGCAGTTCTCATAAGAATGCTCAAATCGGTTTACTTTTTTCTCTTCCTCGCCAGCTCCTCGATCCGCGCGATCTGGTCATCGGGGGTGGTGCAGGTGCCCACGGGGTAGACCTTTTTGTGGTTAGCCCCGTGGAAGTCGGTGCCGCCGGTGTGGATGAGGTGATACTGCCCACAGAGGGCGGCACACTCAGCCTTGTCCTCGGGGCTGTTGCTGGGGTGATCGATCTCGATGCCGTCCACCATCCCCTCCCTGACAAGTTCCCGGAGCAGGGGCATACTCTTGTACACGGTGGGGTGGGCGAACACCACCACGGCACCGGCGGCTCTGGCTGTGGCCAGCACCTCCCGCACCGGGATATACTCGGGCGAGTGGAGCACCCTGCCCCGCGGGTTCCATCCAAACAGCTCATGGTAGCGCTCGCCGTAGATGCTGTCGGCAAGGCCCAGCTCCCGCAGCGCCTGCATGATGCCGCTCTTATAGAGCACGCCGCTGTCTCTGGCGTATTCCAGCGCCTGTTCTGTGCGGAACTGGGGGAAGATGGCTTCCAGCTCCCGGGCGCTCTGCAAACAGCACTCGTTGCGGCGCTGGCGCATGATATCGCAGTGGCGGCGCAGGGCCTCGCTCTCGGGGTCGGGCCAGTAGGCCAGCAGGTGGACCCGGTGCTGGCGCTCGTAATCGTAGCCGGTGAGCTCGGTGGCCGGGATGAGTTTTACCCCATCCTGCACCGGGTGGTCGTAGGCATACTGCACGCTGCGCAGCGTGTCGTGGTCAGAGATGGCCATGGCATCCAGCCCCACCCGGGCTGCCATCAGGGGCAGCCGGGCCACGGGCACGGAACCGTCGGAATAGGTGGTGTGGTTGTGTAGATCGCCGGGCATGGAATGGAACCTCCTGAGAATAAAACGGGTTAAACCTCTCCGTCATCATCGCTTTGCTCGATGCCACCTCCCCTAGTAGGGGAGGCCTTGGCATAAGGTTCATTTTTCGCAATGATCGCCTATCGGCTCCAAAACCGGCATCTGCCGCAAGGATAAGACTTTGCGCCAGCAGGGCAAACAAGAGTGAAGCGTCAGACCACGAAAACGCGACGGCCTGCCAAGGGCTCCCCTACTAGGGGAGCTGCCGAGCGTCAGCGAAGGCTGAGAGGTTTAGCCATCAGCACCCTCTCCCCTTACAGATGCGTTGGCTCTCCCTTTGGGAGAGCTGTCGAGCAAAGCGAGACTGAGAGGGCTTTATCTTTTATAATAATTGATCAAACACCCGTCTGCCAAGATCTCCCGCTCATCAGAGGTCAGCGGTGCCATATAGAGGGCAAAGGGCTTCACTTCCTCACCCAGCACATAGGCAGGGATGTTCTGCAGATCGCCCTTGAGGGCTTCCCGGACATGGGGGATGAGGATGTAATCCCCCAGGCCGAAGGGAGCCGCACCGTTGAGCTGGAAGGGCAGCATGCCCCAGTTGATGAGGTTGGAGCGGTAACGCTTGGTGGCGTACTCGTTGACGATGTTGGCCCCGGCCCCCAGCACGCGCTGGCAGCTGGCGGCCTGCTCACGGGCAGAGCCATCGCCGGGCTTGACGGCAAAAATGGTGGAGGCCAGCTGTACATCGTCCCAGGTCAGGGCCTCGCAGCCGGGCACGGCACGGATCTTTGCCAGCAGGGCGGCATCCCCCTGCCCGGCCCGGCGGGCGGCTTCCTCGGCCTGCACGGCCTTGGCGCGCCCCACATAGGCGGGGTCCTTGCGGCTGAGGGTGAACTCGGCCAGACCCAGGGGGTTGGAGCGGTAGGAAGAGGTCTCACCCGAGGGGATGAGCTCGTCCGTGGTGGTGACGGGGTCAGTGATGTAGGAGGCCACCTTCAGCAGCAGGTTGTCGCCCAGCGGGGCGATCTCGGGCCAGTCCTTGATGTTGGGGCCCAGCTTGAGCAGGGCATCATAATCGCCGTGGCCAAAGCCCTGATACACCCGGGCCTCGTAGCTGGAGGGGTCGTAGTGATATTCGGGCACGGTGGGGTCGTAATCCACCTCTGTTGCGGGGGTCAGGATGCCGCCGTTGGCTGTGGTGGCGGCAATGCTGCGGGCATCCATCAGGGCCACGCCTGCCAGCTGGCCGCTGCCAGGCTTGGAGCCCTCGCGGCTGGGGAAGTTGCGGGTGGTGTGGCGGATGGACAGCGCCCCGTTGGCGGGCACATCGCCCGCGCCGAAGCAGGGGCCGCAGAAGGCCGTGCGGATGGTGGCACCGCTGGCCATCAGGTCGGTGAGCACGCCGGTGCGGTTCAGCTCCATCATAATGGGCTGGCTGCCGGGGTAAACGCTGAGGGCGTAATCCCCGCAGCCGCCGGTATGGCCCCTGAGGATGGAAGCGGCCTCGTAGATGCTGTCGAACAGGCCGCCCGCGCAGCCTGCGATGACTCCCTGATCCACCCGGAGCCTGCCGTTTTCGATCTTGCTGCACAGATCCAGCTTCACGTCAGAACGGCCCACCAGCTTCTGGACGTTCTCCTCGCATTCGTGGAGGATGTCCTTGAGGTTGGCGTTCAGCTCCTCGATGGGAAAGGCGTTGGAGGGGTGCATGGGCAGGGCGATCATGGGCCGGATCTTGGAAAGGTCCACGCTCACCACGCCGTCGTAATAGGCCAGCTCTGCCGGGTGCAGGGGCTTGTAGTCCCCTGCCCTGCCATGGACCGTGAGGAACTGCCGGGTCTTTTCATCGGTCTCCCAGATGGAGGAAAGGCAGGTGGTCTCGGTGGTCATGGCATCAATGGCGTTGCGGGTGTCCTGCCGCAGGGAGGCGATGCCGGGGCCCACGAACTCCATGACCTTGTTCTTGACATAGCCGCTCTTGAACAGCTCGCCCACCAGTGCAATGGCCACATCGTGGGGGCCGCAGCCTGCGGGCAGCGCGCCGGTCAGGCAGATGGCCACCACGCCGGGGCGGGCCACATCGTAGGTGCGGCCCAGCAGCTGCTTTGCCAGCTCGCCGCCGCCCTCGCCGATGGCCATGGTGCCCAGCGCGCCGTAGCGGGTGTGGGAATCGGAGCCAAGGATCATTTTGCCGCAGCCCGCAAAGCGCTCGCGCATGTACTGGTGGATGACCGCCATGTGGGGCGGCACAAAGATGCCGCCGTACTTTTTGGCAGCGGACAGACCGAAGCGGTGGTCATCCTCATTGATGGTGCCGCCCACAGCGCACAGGCTGTTGTGGCAGTTGGTCAGCACATAGGGGATGGGGAACTTTTCCAGCCCCGAGGCGCGGGCCGTCTGGATGATGCCCACAAAGGTGATGTCGTGGCTTGCCATGGCATCAAACTTGATCCGGAGATCCCGGTCGTTGCTGCTGGTGTTGTGGGCGGTGAGGATGCCATAGGCCATGGTGCCCTTGTAGGCCTGCCCGGCCTGCTCCGCAGTCACGCCTGCGGCTGCCAGTGCCGCAGGAGCCTGCGCGTCGGCGGGCACCCACTGCCCCCGCAGGTAGTATGCACCCGAGGTGCTGCATTTGATCGATTCCAACATAATACTTCCCCTCGCTTTTGCAAAAAAGGGGCTGTTGCCAGCCCCTCTGAATTAGTCAAACAGCATATCGTGGATGGCGCTGACCGCCTTGTCAGCGTCGTCACGGGCAATGATGCAGGAGATCTTGATCTCACTGGTAGAGATCATCCTGATGTTGATGTTGTTGTTGGAGAGTGCCTCGAACATCTTGGAGGCAACGCCGCTGTGGCTCTGCATACCGGCACCCACGATGGAGACCTTTGCGCAGGTCTCGTCGCAGGTGGCATCCTTGAACTTACCGCTCTCCTTGAGCACCCGCATGGCGGTCTCAGCCTCGCCCTCGGCGCAGGTGAAGGAGATATCCTTCTTGCCGTCACGGCCGGTGGACTGCAGGATGATATCCACGTTGATGTTCTTCTGGGCCAGCAGGCCAAAGATCTTGAAGCTGGTGCCCGGCTCATCGGGAACGTTCAGGATCGTGATAACGGCAACATCGGTGTCCTTTACAACACCCTTGATCAGCATACCTTCCATGTCTTTTGTAACCTCCTTGACCACCGTACCGGGCACGGGATTCAGGCTGGACAGCACTTCCAGCTCCACATTATACTTCTTTGCCAGCTCCACGCTGCGGTTGTTCAGCACCTGCGCACCCAGAGAGGCCAGCTCCAGCATCTCGTCAAAGGTGATCTCTTCCAGCTTGCGGGTGTTGCGCACCTTGCGGGGGTCTGCGGTGTAAACGCCTTCCACATCGGTGTAGATCTGGCAGCGGTCTGCGTGCAGGGCCGCTGCAATGGCCACGGCGCTGGTATCAGAGCCGCCGCGGCCCAGGGTGGTGATATCATCCAGCTTGTTCAGGCCCTGGAAGCCCGCCACAACCACCACGCGGTTGCGCTCCAGCTCGGAGGAAATGCGCTCGGTCTCCATGCGGGTGATGCGTGCCTTGGTGTAGGCACGGTCGGTGCGGAAGCCCGCCTGCCAGCCTGTCAGGCTGGTGGCGTGGCAGCCCAGCTCGTTCAGGGCCATGGCCAGCAGCGCGATGCTGATCTCCTCACCGGCGGCCAGCAGCATATCCATCTCACGGGCCGAAGGGTTGTGGGTGATCTCAGCAGCCTTTGCGATCAGGTCGTCGGTGGTGTCGCCCTGTGCAGACACCACCACCACCACGTCATTGCCCGCCTTGTGGGTGTTGGCCACGATGCGGGCCACGTTGAAGATACGGTTCCGGTCCTTCACCGAAGAACCGCCGAACTTCTGTACGATCAACGCCATAGTTTGTCACTCTCCTCTAGTTTCTCCCAATTTATATCATTCCACAGTTGCGCCGGTATTATCTGCATCCAGCTCTAACAGTGTAAATGCTTCACATCCGTCCAGGCCTTCCAGCGTTTCCAGCCCGGCACGCAGCCCGGCATAAAAGCGCTCAGCCTCCGCGCGCTCGGCCACCGCCATCACGGTGGAACCGGCACCCGATACATACACGGCCTTTGCCCCGCACTGCTTTGCCAGCGCGAACACCTCCCGGGAACCGGGCATCAGGGGCATCCGGTAGGGCTGGTGGAGCTTATCCTCGGTGGCAATGCCCAGCAGGTCATGCCGGCCCTCACAGAAGGCGGCAGGCACCAGCGCGGCCCGGGAAAGGTTATACACGGCATCCTTGTGGGCCACCTGCTTGGGCAGGGCCGCGCGGGCGGCCTCCGTCAGCAGCTTGTAGTCCGGCACGATGGCCGCAAAGCAGAGGCTCTGGTCCACATCCCGCTTGACGGAGTAGACCACGCCGTCCTCAAAGACGCTGCTGGTCAAACCGCCCAGCAGGGCCGGGGCCACGTTGTCGGGGTGGCCCTCAATGGCCGTGGCCAGCGTCAGCAGCTCCTGGGTGTTGAGCACATCGCCCAGCATCCGGTTCGCGCCCAGCAGGCCCGCAATGATGCAGGCCGAGGAAGAACCCAGGCCCCGGGCCATCGGGATGGGGTTGGTCTGCACGATCTTCAGGGGCGGGATCTTCTTGCCCACCTTGTCGAACAGACCCTTGGCCGAGCGGTACACCAGATTGCTCTCGTTGCGGGGGATGCGGGTGCCGTCCGCCGCCGAGATGTCCAGCTTATCGCTCTCCTCAAAGGTCACGGTGTTGTACAGGGTCACGGCCAGACCCAGCGCGTCGAAGCCGGAGCCTACATTGGCGCTGGTGGCCGGAACAGAAACTTTGATCTTCATCGTCCGTCCCCTTTTCTCATGCATCCTCGGGCAGCTTTTTCAGCACCAGCTTCACGCTGCCGCCCACGGTCTCCACCTTGCGGGCTGCCTCGGCCATGGCCTTTGCATCGGCCTGCTCCACCAGATAGGAGCAGCCGTCAAAGTGCTCATCCACCACACGGCCCCTGCCGTAGATGGCTTCCACCACGGCGGGAGCAACGCCCGCTGCACGCACATAATATGCGGCGGGAGCCGGGTCGGTGAGCATCCCCTCCACCGGCTCCGCAGGCTGCCAGAACAGGCTGTCGTGGACCTTGGAGCCATTCTTGAGGGCATCCACCACATCGGCCACCACGGCGCTGGCGGTGGGCAGCTTGCCCGCGCCCTTGCCGTAGAACACCACGTCGCCCAGCATATCGCCCTTGACCAGCACGGCATTGAACACATCGTCCACACCAGCCAGCTGGTGGCTCTTGGGCACCAGGCAGGGCTCCACTCCGGCGGCCACGCTGCCGTCGTCGCCCCGCTTCATCCACGCGATGAGCTTGATGACGCAGTTCAGCCGCTCCGCCGCAGCCACATCGGCCACGGTGATGTCCCGGATGCCCCGGGTGGGGATGTTCTGGGGGTAGATCTGGTGGCCGCAGACCAGCGAGGACAGGATGGCGATCTTGCGGCAGGCATCCCGGCCGTCCACATCGTCGCCGGGGTCTTTGGTCTCGGCGTAGCCCAGCTCCTGCGCGATCTTCAGGGCCTCGTCAAAGCCCAGGTTCTCCCGCACCATCTTGGTCAGCATGAAGTTGGTGGTGCCGTTCACGATGCCCTCCACCTCGGTGATGACGTTGGCGGCCAGGCACTGGTGCATGGGGGTGATGATGGGGGTGCCGCCGCCCACGGAGGCCTCGAACAGGAAGGCACAGTTGTGGGCCTTGGCCAGCGCCAGCAGCTCCGCGCCGTAGGTGGCCACCATCTCCTTGTTGGAGGTGCACACGCTGCGGCCGCTCTCGAGGCAGGCCTTGACATAGGGGTATGCAAAGCGGGTGCCGCCGATGGTCTCCACCACCACCCGGATCTCCGGGTCTTCCAGAATGGTATCGAAGTTCTTGATGAAGAGGTTTGCCGCCGGATGAGCGGAGAAATCCTTGGGGTCAAGGATGTACTTGACCTCCACCGGCTCACCGGCCCGGCGGGAAACACCGGCGGCGTTGCGGCACAGCACCTCGTACACGCCGCTGCCCACCGTGCCAAAGCCTAAAATCGCGATCTTTGCCATAGTTCAGCCCTCGTTCCTATTTCCTAGCTGTTCTTGGTGCCCTTACAGGTTATACCCGCAGTGCACGCCCACCACCATGCGCTGGCGGCTCAACCGCTCCGTCAGCTCCTCAGGGGTCATCTGCATGGTATCGGTGCGGATGGTAACGGCAACCAGCGCAGCGCCGTTTTCCGGCGTGGACTGGTTGATGGTAACAATGCTTGCCCCGGCGGCGCTGATGCCCGCCAGCAGGCTTTGCAGCGCGCCTGTTTCATCCCGGAGCGTTGCCATTACGGTCACGACCTCGCGGCCATTTTCGGAATCAAAGATGCAGTCCTTATATTTATAAAAAGCACTGCGCGAAAGATCCACGCTGCGGGTGGCAGCCGAGATGCTGCGCACTTCCCCGCTTGCCAGAAGCTCCTTGGCCTTGACCACTTTCAGGAAGACCTCGGGCAGGACCTCCGCGTCCACCAGATAAAAACGGCGTTCCAACTTGTTCACCTCACAAACACAAGTGTTCTTACAGGGAATATAATAGCATCCGGCCCCCTGCATTGCAAGAGACCGGATGCTTTTTTGTCAGATTATCCAGTTTTGGAGCGTGAAGTGGCAAGCTGTCGCACCGGAATTGAGAAAGTAATACTGTTAGTCCGTATCCAGCCCGGTGGTATCCTGACCCACAACGGGGGCGGTGTCCGCGCTCTGCGCTGCGGCCACGCCGCTGCTGTGGGAGTAGTTGCAGGTATCGGGCAGGTCATCGGCACGGTAGTAGCCGGTGGCGCGGCTGGGGCAGTTGGCCCCGGCCAGCAGGCCGCTCTGGGTGCAGTAGGCGCGCTCCACCACGCCGTCGCTGGTGGGGAATGCCTTATAGGGCAGGTTTGCCTGCACCTGCTCCATATAGGCCTTCCACGCCGTGACACAGGTGCGGGTCTTGGCCTGATTCTTGCCCAGGGTGTTGGTCATATCGTAAGGCGCGTCGTAGCCCCACCAGACAGCGGTGACGTAGTAGGGCGTGCCGCCCACGAACCACAGATCTTTTTCGTCGCTGGCGGTACCGGTCTTACCAAAGGACTCCATGCCGTTGGAGTTGGGGTAGCGGCCGCTGGCGGTGCCCACGTTGGAGTAGAGCACGTTCTTGAGCAGACGGTTCATAATATAGGCTGTCTGCGGGGTCAGGGCCTGATAGCTGGTGGCGTTGTTTTCCAGGTAGATGTTGCCGTCCCGGTCCAGCACACGGGTGTACAGGTGCGGGGTGGTGTACTCGCCGTCATAGAAGATCTGGAAGGCAGCGGCCAGCGCCGTGGGGGTCACGCCGTGGGTCTGGCTGCCCATGACCATCTGGGCAAGGCCCACGTCGTTGGCGGGGTCCAGGGTGGTCAGCTGCAGGGTGTTGTAGACAAAGTTGAAGATGTTGCTTGCGCCCACCAGGTCGCCCACCCGGATGGCGATGGTGTTCAGGGAGCGGGCCAGACCGTTCCACAGGGGCAGGTCGCTGCCGTCGCCATAATTGCCGCCGTAGTTGCGGGGCCAGCTGCGCCATGCGTTGGGGTAGGCCTTGAGCTGACTGTCGGAAAGGCCCATCAGGCCGTTTTTGCGGCAGTAGTCCTCATCCCGGATGACCATGTCCTGCTTCTGGTACAGGGGCGAGTTGTTGAGCATGGTGGACCAGTTCACCAGCCCGTACTCCACGCCCAGCGCGTACGCGCCGATGGGCTTGATGGTGGAGCCGGTCTGCCGGGTCACACTGTAAGCACGGTTCAGGGAAAGGCTCTTGGTCTTTTCGCCCAGACCGCCCACCATGGCCAGCACATTGCCGTCATAGTCCAGTGTGACCATGGCCGCCTGGGTGCGGACATTGCGGTAGTAGTACACGGTGCCGTCGTCGCCGGTGCGGGTCTTGGGGGTGCCGTCGGCGTTCATCACCTGCACGTCATCGTCCGAGATGCTGGTCACCTCTTCCTCATGCCAGCCGGCCGGGAAGTAAGCGTCGCCCTCGTTGAGCATCAGGTTCTCCATGGCCGTCTGCATCTTGGGGTTGACGGTGGCCTCGATGGTATAGCCGCCGGTGTAGAGCATGGACTGGGCCGTGGATTCGTCCACGCCCTCCTTGTCCATGATGTCGTGGACCACCTCGGTGAAGAGGGCATCGGTGAAGTAGCTGGTCACGGAGGAGGTCTTCTTGTTGGTGTCCTCCTCGGCCAGCACAAGGGGCTGGGCCGCGCCGTTGCGGTAATCCTCCTCCGAGATGATGCCCTGCTGCCACATATTATACATGATGAAGTTGCGGCGGTGGATCAGGTTCTCGGGGTTGGTGTAGGGGTTGTAGTTGGTGGGGTTCTTGGTGATGGACGCGATGGTGGCGCACTCCCAGAGGGTGAGCTGGCTCACGTCCTTGTTGAAATACTCGTTGGCCGCTGTCTGAACACCCTGAATGGTGCCGGTGAAGCTGATGGTGTTCAGGTAGGCCTCCAGAATGGTCTCCTTGGAGTAAGCGCGGCTCAGGCAGAGGGCGCGGTAGATCTCGCGCAGCTTGCGCAGCGCACCCTCCACGCCGCTGGCGCTCTTGTCGCTGGTCAGGTTCTTGATGAGCTGCTGCTCCAGCGTGGAAGCGCCCTGCTTGGAGCTGTAGATGGGCAGCAGATACTCGTTGACCATGGCACCGATGGTGCGCTTGAAGTTCACACCCGGCTCGTTGTAGAAATCCTTGTCCTCGGTGCAGATGAACGCATACTGCAGGTTGGTGGGGATCTGTTCCAGGTCTGCCCAGACGCGGTGGCTGTTGGAGGAGCGCAGGGTGGCATACTCCACCTGCGCGCCGGTGTCGGGGTCGGTGGCCACCACGGTGCTGGACTGGCTCAGCTCGATGTTGTCCAGGTCCAGCAGGTTGCCGTCGTTGGCCGTGGCCTGCACGGCGTAATACACCGCCGCCACTGCCGCCAGGCTGCACACCATGATGCCCAGGCAGATGAGGGTAGCCAGCGTGCGGCCCAGCGCCCTGAGGACGGGGTGCTTCGCCTTTTCCCGGGGCTCCTTTGGCTCCCTGGGGGCACGCCCGCGCTTGGGCGGCTCTTCCCTGCGGCTGTTGCTCACATTCACTTTACGTCCCCCCGTGGGCTGCACGTCCGTGCGTGCAGCGCCGCGGTGGATCTTTCTCGATTCGTTTGAGATAAGGATCGCCTCCTGACCTGCTTAAACGGTTATTCCTGACAAGTTCATCCTCTCTGCCATCCTCACCCTCTCAGTCTCGCTTCGCTCGACAGCTCCCCCAAAGTGGGAGCTTCTGACGAAATCGGAAACTTTGCCGGGTGCTGCCAAGGCCTCTCCCTTTGGGAGAGGTGGCAATGCGCCAGCATTGACGGAGAGGGCGAGCCCGCTGTCGGGGCTGAACCCTATTTCTAATCAGATACTGCTAGTATAGCACACTTCCCCCCGTAAAGTACAGCATTCCGGTGTGAAAATTGTGCGCTTCTGTCTCAGGGGCGGCATTTTTGCGCATACTACCGCTGGAAAGACCCGCTGGAAAGGAGTGATTTTCTCCATGCGGAAAGTAGTTCTCTGCCTGTTTTACGCCCTGTGCGCCTTTGCCATCGCCTTCAGCCTGTTCTGGATGGCCCTGCCCCGGCTGGCGCTTCCCTCCCCTGCACCGGGAGCAGACAGCGCCGCCGAAACGCCGGTGCCCTCCGGGCCGAGCCTTGCGGCCCAGACTCTGCCCGACACCGGCCAGCCCACCCAATACCTGCTCCGGGACGAGGGCGGCATGGTGGTCGTCTACACCTGCGGGCCGGACGGCTCCCCCACCCGCCTTGCCCGGCAGACGGATATTTACGTCAACCTCCTGCCAGAAAACGACGCACTGCGTGTCAAGCAGGGCATGACAGTGACGGGTGATGCCGCCCTGCAGGAGGTGCTGGAGGACCTGGGCGGGTGAATCAACAAACCCCCTGTACCAGACCATGGTACAGGGGGTTTGTTTTGCGGTTCTGTTTCAGCCGGAGTGCAATTTTACTCCACGCTGATCATATAATAGTATACGGGCTGGCCGCCGCGGATGTGGCTGACCTCAACGTGGTTGGGGCACTTTGCCTTGACGATCTCGGTCAGCTTCTCGGCCTCCTCGTCGGAGACATCGCAGCCGGAGATGATGGTGACAAAGCTGGAGTCCTTCTTGCACATGCTGCGGGCCAGGCGGTAGGTGGCCTTGGTCAGGTCGGTGGAGGTGGCAACGATCTTGCCGTTCTCCAGAGCCATGATCTCGCCCTTCCGGATCCGCTTTCCGTCAAACTCGCTGTCGCGGGCGGCGTAGGTGATGAGGCCGGTGCTGACCTTGTCGGCGGCGGCCATCATGTTGATGGTGTTGGTCTCAGCGTTGGCGGAGGGGTCGAAGTTGAGCAGCGCGGTGATGCCCATGGGCACGGTGCGGGTGGGCAGAACGATCACCTGACGGTCAGCCAGCTTCTGGGCCTGCTCCGCTGCCATGATGATGTTCTTGTTGTTGGGCAGCACGAACACGGTCTTGGCGGGCACGCTCTGGATAGCGGCAAGGATGTCCTCGGTGGCGGGGTTCATGGTCTGGCCGCCGGAGACGACAGCGTCCGCAGCCAGGTCGGTGAACACGGCCTTCAGGCCCTCACCGGCGGCAACGGCCACAAAGCCGTAGTCACGGCTGGGGTCCACTGCGGCGTAAACGAACTCGCTGGCCTGTGCGGGAGCCTTTTCAGCGGAGGCCTGCTTTTCCAGGCTCTTGCCCTGCTTCTGGCGGGCCAGGAACTGCTCGTGCATGTTCTCGATCTTGAAGTTGGTCAGGTAGCCGTACTTGATGGCCTCGCTCAGGATCTTGCCGGGGTCAGCGGTGTGGACATGCAGGTTGATGACATCGTCATCCTCGATGCAGACCACGCTGTCGCCGTTGGATTCGGCAAAGGCGCGCATCTTTGCGGCGCTTGCGCCCTCGTACTTGTTGATGAGGAACTGGGTGCAGTAGCCGTTCTTGATGTCCTCCACCTTCATCAGGTCGTCGGTGAACACGCCCTTGCCTGCGTTCTCGGTGGAGAGCTTGGCCTTGTTGGGGGTGCCCTCGCCGCCGGCCACCATGGGTTCGCCGTGGAACACCTTGCCCATGCCCTCAAAGATGATCATAATGCCCTGGCCGCCTGCGTCCACAACGCCGGCCTTTTTCAGCACGGGCAGCAGGTTGGGGGTATCCTCCAGCGCCTTCTGGCCTGCGGTCATCACCACGTCCCACAGGGCGGGGATCTCCTCGGCACCGCAGGCGGCAGCTTCCTCGCTGGCCACCCGGGCAACGGTCAGGATGGTGCCCTCGGTGGGCTTCATCACGGCCTTGTAGGCACCCTCCACGCCCTTTTTCAGGGCGGCGATGATGTCGGCGGTGTCGGCTTCCTTCTTGCCTTCCAGCGCCTTGGAGAAGCCGCGGAACAGCAGGCTGGTGATCACGCCGGAGTTGCCGCGCGCACCGCGCAGCATGGCGGAGGCAGCGGTCTTGGCGGCCTCACCCACGGTGCAGTTGTCGTCCAGTGCGTTCAGCTCTGCCACGGAGGCCCCCACCGTCATGCCCATGTTGGTGCCGGTGTCGCCATCGGGCACAGGGAAAACGTTCAGCTCGTCCACACGGGAGCGCTGGTTGTTGATGTTGTTCGCGCCGGAGATGATCGCGTCGCGCAGGATCTTACCAGAAATCATTGTCCTTACTCCTTAATAAACAGTTCCATCAGGCGATCACGTCGTCCACCGACACGATCACACGGGCAACCTTCAGGCCGGTGGCCTGCTCCACTTCGTCCTTGACGCGGTGCGAGATGCTGCGCGCGGCGGTGGAGATGTTGAGCCCATAGCTGACGGCAATGTGCAGCTCGATCACGAGACGGCCCTCTTCCTGTGTGACACGAACGCCCTTTTCAGAGTAATCGTTGCCGCGCACCACGCTCTTGACCACGTCGGTCAGGTCGCGGGGGGTCATTGCGGCCACGCCGTAGCATTGTTTGGTTGCTTCGCCTACCAGCGTAGAGAAGTACTCGGCGGAAAAGCTGACATCTCCCAGCGGGAAACGGGAAGTGATCATAGTCGCTCTGCTCCTTTATTTGAAATCTTGTTGGGGTGGCCCGGCTTGCGGCGGCAAACCCGCCGCATACCGGGAAAGGAATCGGTATCCTTATTATACAACTTCCCACGCCCTGTGTACAGCACAATTTCCAAAGGGCGGGCAATGTGAGCCGATTCGTGCTCCTATTATACCACAAAACCCTGCCCTGTGCACGGTTTTCCTGCATGTTTTGCAAAAAGGCCGGACGCGACTGTGAATAAATTCTAAAAAGTATGATTTTTGACTTTATCCGCCTGTGAAAAAGTGCTAAAATCAAAGCAGAGAAACGGGAGCTGCGCCCTTACGGCAGAACCACTGTTTACGATAGGATAACGATAGGAGAGCTGTTTGATGAACATTTTGTTTTTCCTTTCCCCCAAGCAGGACCTGATGTATGTCTACGATGACTTCACCCTGCGGCAGACGCTGGAAAAATGGGAGAACAACCGCTACGCATCCATCCCGGTGCTCAACCGCAAGGGCGAGTATGTGGGCACCCTGACCGAGGGGGATATCCTTTGGGGGCTGAAACAGCAGCACGGGCTGGATATTGAAGCCGCCGAGGATGTGCCCATCTCGAGCTTTGCCCACAAGCGGGATTACAAGGCCGTGACCGTCACCACCAGCATGGACCAGCTGATCGAAGCGGCCATGAACCAGAACTTTGTGCCCGTGGTAGACGACCGGGGCATCTTTATCGGCATCGTGCGGCGGCAGGCCATCATCCGCTACTGCTACGACAAGGCCCGCACCGAGGCCCGGAAGGCCCAGAGCGCCCCGGATGCCTGCCCCAAGGGCAGCCTTGCGGCGGGAGGTTGAACTTTACGCCATGCCAAAGGCCCCCCTATTAGCGGGGGCTGTCGCCGCAGGCGACTGGGGGGTTAAGCCGTAAGCTGCTGGAGTCAAACCCCACCGTCATCCCTACGGGATGCCACCGCCCCTAGTAGGGGCGGCCTTGGCAAAGAGGCAGAGCTTTACGCCATGCCAAGGGCCCCCCTATTAGCGGGGGCTGTCGCCGCAAGGCGACTGGGGGGTTAAGTCCAGCACCCCCCTAAAGGCCGGGCCGCACTTGGCTCCCCTACTAGGGGAGCTGGCGCGGAGCGCCTGAGAGGTTCAACCATCAAACCCCAACGAACCCCCTTCGGTACACACCATACCGGAGGGGGTTCTCGTTATACTCTCTATTTTTGTTGGATTTGTTGATTCTGTTGCAAGCACCAACAAAAACAACAAAATCAACAATACTTATGTCTTAACGATAACTGTGCAGATGATGAATCTGCAACTGTGTTATCGATACGCTGTTGTCTGAAGCAATGGCGTTTTGCAGAACTGCCATTGTCCTGCATCCAGTGCTTCACCGCATCCCTCTCCCACAGCATCGGCTCAAGCTCGGTGATGCGCTTAGCCAATGCCTGCGAGGTGGGTGCCAGCTCGGTATGGGCGTACCGCTGGCCCATCTCCATCAGGTTCTTGGAGTAGCCGCTCCATGTTCCATCCCCCTGCTGCAAAAGCACCCGCAGGGTCTTGACGATGGGCTCTGCCTCATACTCAGCCACCCGGCGCTGCGCGGCCAGCTGGGCCGCCGTGCCCTGCATGACCCAGCGGCAGCGGGCCTTATCGAAGCGGACGACCCGCTCGCACTGCTCGATGTCGCGGCCGGTGAGCAGAAAGCCTGCTTCATCGTCCATCCGGCTCTGCTTGTCCAGCACGATGGTGAAATCCGCCGCGCCCAGGATGCCGGTGGAGCCGTTGATGTTATCGAAGCTGTCCTCGGGGTTCTTGCTCTTGCGGGTGTGGTGCACCAGCAGCACGCAGATGCCCCGGCTGTCGGCAAAGGCCTTCAGCCTGCCCATGTAGTCGTAGTCGGCATCGTAGGCATTCTCAAAGGGCTTTGCCTTGGGCTTGATCTTGGATAAGGTATCGATGCAGACCAGATGGATGTCCGGGTTGGCATCCAGATACTCGCCCAGCGTTTCCAGCAGGCCCTCGCCCAGCCGCTGGGCCTGAAACATAACGTGCATGTTAGCCGGGGCGGGCCTGCCCTCCAGCAAGCGGCGCAGGCGGGTCTGCATCCGGCTCTTGCCGTCCTCCAGGGCGAGGTAGAGCGTGCCGTGCTGCCGGGTGGGGAACCCCAGAAACGGCTCCCCCTGTGCCACGGCAAGGCAGAGGTCCAGCATCATCCAGCTCTTGCCCAGCTTGGGCTTTGCCACCAGCACCCCCATACCCATGGGCAGCAGGCCCTCCACCACATGGCGGATGGGCGGCAGCACCATCTCAGACAGCTCCCGGGCCGACCACGCCTGCACCCCGGCAGGCTTTGCGGTCTCCGGCTCCGGGGCAGCCTGCTGCGGGGCGGCCTCCGGGTCGGTCAGGCTGTTGATGTAATCGGCGTAATCCTCGCCGATGCGGGCCGCGAACGCCTCCTTTCCGATCTGCTCGTACTCGTCGGCCACACGGTCCTGCCAGCGCCGGAGCTTGAGCTCCAGCCCGTTCCAGAGCCGCAGTTCCCGGGCCCGCTCCTGCACCAGATGATACCGCTGGTTCTGGTCCGCAGGCTGGCCCCGGAAGGTAAACCAGAAGGTCAGCCGGGAAAAGAGCTTTTCCTCGGTGTCGGCCTTGTCCAGCCACCGCAGGAAATCGTTCTCGTCCGCCGGGCTGAACTGCTTTGCCTCCCGCCAGTTCCCCACTGCTTCCTTCATTTCGTTCATGGAAACACCTCTTTCTTTTGCATTACACAGCGTTGTTTTGTTACCCAAAGTGTAACACCTTTTGGTTGTGTCGTCAACGAGTATGTTCCGGCGATTTTTCGCGCGAAAAATGCGAAAAAAGAGGGAGAAAATAAGAAAAGCCCCCGCTCACCAGAGCGAAGGGCCGGAAAGCTTTCCTTTTACCCTGCGTGCAGGGCATCATTTTTTGCCAGCAGGTAAACGCAGTACTGATTCATGCTGATGCCTTCCCGCTGGGAGTGCTCCGCCAGAGCGCGGTGCAGGCTGCGGGGCAGGCGGAGCTTGAACTGCCCGGAGTAATCCTCCAGACTGTCCGGCATCGGAATGGATACGCCCTCTTCCAGTGCGGCCTCCAGCCAGACCCTCTTAGCATCCCGAGCATTCTCCACAGCGCTTTCAATGGTCTCGCCGCAGGTCAGGCACCCCGGCAGATCGGGATAGGAGACAACATAGCCGCCCTCTTCCCTGTCCTCTACAATCTCCATCCGATACGGAAGAGCCAGATATTCATTCAGCGTTTTCATCGTTTTTCGCCTCACTCTCTACGATCTGACGCACCATTTCCACATATACTTTCTTGATCGGTTCGTG
The DNA here is from genome assembly GCF_017377595.1 of Faecalibacterium sp. Marseille-Q0746. Lineage (NCBI taxonomy): Bacteria > Bacillati > Bacillota > Clostridia > Eubacteriales > Oscillospiraceae > Faecalibacterium > Faecalibacterium sp. Marseille-Q0746. The sequence goes on from NZ_JAFREI010000009.1 coordinate 37,491, forward strand.
CTTGGGTATCGTAATGGGCATACAGCCCGCTTTGCGGAAGGTATAGTGGCTGCTCCCGCTCCGGGGGGCAGTCATCTGATAGCCGTAGCTTTCCAGCACCTTGCGCAGCTCATCAAACCGCAGGTCTTTGGAAAGCGCACAAATGCGTGCCAGCAGCTTATCCCATTGAGACATCTTTTATTCCCTCGTCTTTGTGGTGTCGTATGTGGTGTCATATTCATTATATGCTGGCTTATGAAAAAAGTCAAGCGGACTGCTTGAAAGTCCCCCTTATCGTATCCCGCATCTGGTATACTCCTCTTGTCGAACAAAACAGGAGCGGCCCGGAGGCGGGCCGCAGGAACAGGAGGGAACACCATGAGTGAGTACGAGATCCGATCTGTAGGCGGCCATGTGGAGGTTTATACCCGGGGCGGGGTGTTCCTCTTCTCGGCGGACACGGTGCGGGAGGCCATGGAGGAGCTGGACGAGGCCGCATGACATATTCCCGGCAGTTCCCGGAAACATGTCAGGAGCGCGCGGGGAAAGTTCAAATGTAAAATACCTGTAAAATATAAGAAAAGAACCGTTGACAAAAGGACAAAACGGCGCGGAAATGCAGTAAAAATGCAAAAAACATGTAAAATAACGCTTGTTGTCCGGGGGAGTTCAATGCTATAATAAAAAGGACGGCGTTCAGGGCAGGAAGCCCCGGGCGGCCGTCCTTGGTTTGTTTTAAGAGCAAAAGGAAGTTTTTAGGAGTATCGAGATGGATATCACACACATCACCTCATTGTTGGGCGGTATTGCGCTGTTCCTCTATGGTATGTCGATCATGGGTGCCGGCCTGGAAAAGCTGGCGGGCGGCAAGATGCAGGGCGTGCTGCAGAAGCTGACCTCCTCCACCATCAAGGGTGTCATTTTCGGCACCCTCATCACCGGCGTGATCCAGTCCTCCGCAGGCACAGTCGTCATCTGTGTCGGCCTTGTCAACTCTGGCATTATGACCCTGACGCAGTCGGTGGGTGTCATCATGGGTGCAAACATTGGTACCACGGTCACCGGTCAGCTCATCCGCATGGCGGATATCTCGGGTGACAGTCTCCTGCTGACCCTCATCCAGCCCAAGACGTTTGCGCCGGTGGTGGCATTTGTCGGCTGCATTTTTTATGTGTTCCTGCGCAACGCCAAAAAGAAGAACGTCGGCCAGATCATGCTGGGCTTCGGCATCCTGTTCACGGGCATGAGCCTGATGGACACCGGCGTGTCCCCCCTGCGGGAGAGCGCAGCCTTTCAGGAGCTGTTCGTCAGCATGACCAACCCCGTGCTGGGCGTGCTGGTGGGCATGGTCGTCACCGTCATCATCCAGTCCTCCTCGGCCTCGGTGGGTATCCTGCAGGCCTTGTCCAGCACCGGCCTTGTCACCTTTGGCAGCGCCATCCCCATCATTCTGGGTGCCCACATCGGCACCGCCTTTACCCCGCTGCTGACCATCGGCGGCTCCTCCAAGGACGGCAAGCGCGCCGCCCTGATCCACCTGTATTTCAACATCATCGGCAGCTTTGTGCTGCTGGGTGCCATTTACGCCGTGCGGTACACCATCGGCATCCCGGTGTGGGGCGACGTGATGAACAAGAGCACCATTGCAAACATCCACACCCTTTCCAGTGTGGCGGCCATGCTGCTGTTCCTGCCTTTCAGCAGTGTGCTCTCCAAGCTGGCCATGCTCACCGTGCCCAACAGTGCCGAGGAAGCACAGGAGATGAGTATGCCCGTGCTGGATGAGCGTCTGTTCAAGAGCCCGGCCGTGGCCCTGCAGCAGGCCAAGAGCGCCGTGGTCAAGATGTCCCGCCGTGCCGCCCGCAACGTCAGCCTCTCCACTCCCCTGCTGCTCAAGATGGATGAGGACGTGGTGAGCGCCATCAATGTGCGGGAGAACCTCATCGACCGGATGGAGGTGGAGATCTCCAATTACCTCATCAAGATGACTGACCAGGAGCTGGGCGACGACGAGAGCCACGCCGTGACCGAGCTGCTGAACTTTGTCACCGAGTTCGAGCGCATCGGCGACTACGCCGTGAACATTCAGGAAAAAGCTGTGGAGCTCTACGAGAAAGAGGCCTCCTTCAGCGACATTGCCAAGAACGAGCTGAAGCTGCTGGATTCCGCGCTGGAGCAGATCCTGACCCGCACCAACGATGCCTTTGAGAACGATGACATCGCGCTGGCCCGTCAGGTGGAGCCGCTGGAAGAGGTCATCGACATTCTGGTGGAGAAGCTCCGCGACGGCCACATCAAGCGCCTGAAGGACGGCATCTGCTCCATTGATACCGGTGTGGTGTTCCTGGATGTGCTGAACAATGTGGAGCGCATCTCCGACCACTGCTCCAACGTGGCGGCCCGTCTGGTGGGCACCAGCGAGGGCGATGACTACGATTCCCACACCCTCAAGAGCCTGATGCACCACAACCCCAGCAAGGAATACTCCCTCATGTACGAGGAGTGCTGCAAAGAGTACCTGACCCCGCTGGCCGCTATGGAAAAGGAAGCGTAAAGGGGGCCAATGCCCTGCGAGGGAAGTGGGCTGAACCTCTCAACCTTCGCTATCAACGGGCAGGCCTCGCCTTCGTCCAACCTCTCAGTCACGGGCTAACGCCGTGACAGCTCCCCTAATAGGGGAGCCCTTGGCAGGCCGTCGCGTTTTCGTGGTCTGACGCTTCGCTCCTGTTTGCCCTGCTGGCGCAAAGTCTTACCCTTGCGGCAGATGCCGGTTTTGGAGCCGACAGGCGATCATTGCGAAAAATGAACCCTATGCCAAGGCCTCCCCTACTAGGGGAGGTGGCAAAACCGTCAGGTTTTGACGGAGAGGTTTAATACCTGCTGCACCACACAACTCAAAAATCCCCTGCCGGATATTGGCAGGGGATTTTTTGTTGCACTTGATGAACGATTCGGAGCCTGAGCCTGCCTCCCCCAAAAAGTCAAGGGGTCAGAAGAAGCTCACCTGGCTGCTTTCGGGCAGGTCTGCCAGCACACCGGCGCTGCGCAGGCTTTCCAGCACGGCGCTGGTCACGCCGGTGGCCTGCTGGAGCTCCTCCACGGAGATATACTCCTGCCCGTCGATGGTGGCACGCTCCAGCGAGGCGGCGGCAGTGCCGCCCACGCCTTTCAGGGCACAGAAGGGCAGGCGCACCTTGCCATCCTCCACGATATACTTGTTGCCGCGGCTCTTGCCCAGCTCAATGGGCAGGAACTCATACCCGCGGGAGAGCATTTCGTTGACCAGCTGCAGGCTGACCAGCACGTCTTCGTCCTTGGCGTTCTTCTCCTCTTTCAGGCGGCGCTTCACCGCCTCCATGTGGGCGCGGGCCACAGCCGCACCGCCCACAGCGGCCTCATAGTCGATATCATCGCCGCGCACGGTGAAGTAAACGGCGTAGAACTCTGCCGGGCGGTAGAGCTTGAACCACATCAGCCGGATGGCGCTCATCAGGTAGGCCACAGCGTGGGCTTTGGGGAACATATACTTGATCTTGCGGCAGGACTCGATGTACCAGTCCGGCACCTCGTGCTCCCGCATGGCTTCCTCCCAGCCGGGCTTGAAGCCGCCCTTGGCCACCTTGCCCTTACGGACCGCCTCCATGATATCAAAGGCCATCTTGGGCTCCAGCCCCTTGCGCAGCAGGTAGAGCATGATGCTGTCACGGCAGCCGATGACCTCCGCGATGGTGCAGGTGCCGCTGCGGATCAGCTCGTCGGCGTTGCCGGTCCAGACATCGGTGCCGTGGGACAGGCCCGAGATCTGGATCAGCTCTGAGAAGTTCCGAGGCCGGGCCTCCACCAGCATTCCGCGCACGAAGTTGGTGCCCATTTCCGGGATGCCGAAGGTGCCGGTCTGGCTGTCGATCTGCTCCGGGGTCACGCCCAGCTCCTCCGGGCTGGTGAGCAGGCTGTACACCCGGGGGTCGTTCATGGGGATGCTGTCCACAGGGATGCCGGTGTACTCCTCAAAATACTTGTAGAAGGTGGGCATATCGTGGCCCAGCTCGTCCAGCTTGAGCAGGGTGTCGTGGAGGTACTTGAACTCGAAATGCGTCGTGAGCAGGCCGCCCGCCACATCATCCGCCGGGTGCTGGATGGGGCAGAAATCGTAGATCTCGTAGGTATCGGGCACAACCACCATGCCGCCGGGGTGCTGGCCGGTGGTGCGCTTGACACCGGTGCAGCCCAGGGTCAGGCGGTTCTCCTCGGCGTGGTTGACGGTTTTGCCGCGGGCCTCCAGATACTTTTTGACGTAGCCGTAGGCGGTCTTGTCCTGAATGCCGGACACCGTGCCCGCCTTGAACACATTGGCCTTGCCGAAGAGCTCCTCGGTATAGCGGTGGACGTTGGACTGATACTCGCCCGAGAAGTTCAGGTCGATATCAGGCTCCTTGTCGCCGTAGAAGCCCAGGAAGGTCTCAAAGGGGATGTCGTGGCCGTCCACCAGCATCCGGGTGCCGCAGTGGGGGCAGTCCTTGTCAGGCAGGTCAAAGCCGTCGTCCACGCTGCCGTCGGTGATGAACTCGCTGTACTTGCACTTGGGGCAGCGATAGTGGGGCGGCAGGCTGTTGACCTCCGAAATACCCGAGAAGTGGGCCACGGCAGAGGAGCCCACCGAGCCACGGCTGCCCACCTGATAGCCGCCCGCGTTGGAGTAGGCCACCAGCTTGACGGCAATGACGTACAGAACCGCGTAGCCGTGGCCGCAGATGGAGTCCAGCTCCTTTTTCAGGCGGTCCTCCACGATCTTGGGCAGGGGGTCGCCGTAATCCCGCCTGGCGTGTTCCCAGGTGGCATCGCGCAGCTGCTGCTCCGCGCCCTCGATGCTGGGCGGGTAGGTGCCGCGCGGGATGGCCCGCACGTTGTTGTCGATGGTGGCCGCGATCTTGCGGGGGTTGGTCACCACGATCTCGTAGGCCTTTTCCTTGGGCAGGTAGCTGAACTGCTTCAGCATATCCTCAGTGGTGCGGTAGAACAGCGGGGGCTGGGTGTCCGCATCCTTGAAGCCGTTGCCCGCCTGCAGCACCGTGCGGTAGATGGCATCCTCCGGCTCGGTAAAGTGCACGTCGCCGGTGGCGATGACCGGTTTGTGCAGGTCCTCGCCCAGCCGGATGATGGTGCGGTTGAAGTCCTTGATGACTTCCTCGCTCTCCACCTTGCCGTCCCGCACCATATACTCGTTGTTGCCCAGGGGCTGGATCTCCAGCACGTCGTAGTAGGAGGCGATCTTCTTCAGTTCCTCGTAGGAGCGCCCCTCCACAACGGCACGGTAAAGCTCGCCCGCCTCGCAGGCGCTGGTCAGGATCAGGCCGTCGCGGTACTTGTTCAGCAGGCTGCGGGGCACACGGGGCTTCTTGAAGAAGTAGTTGACGTGGGCCTCGCTCACGATCTTATACAGGTTCTTCAGGCCCATCTGGTTCTTGACCAGAATAATGAGGTGGAAGTACTTCTTTTTCAGCACCTCCCGGTTGCCGCCCAGACCGGTGTTGATGCCCTCCACGGTGGTGACCTCTTTCTCGGCAAGGTCACTGAGCATGACGCAGAAGATGCGGCCCAGCGCGGCGGAATCCTCGCAGGCGCGGTGGGCCTCGTAGCTGGGCAGCTCCAGATGCTTGTTGATGGTCCCCTGCTTGTAGTTGTGCAGGCCCGGATACATGGCCTGGGCCATGGTCAGGGTGTCGATATAGGTCGGCTCAAAGGAAATGCCGCTGCGCTTGGCGGCGGCTTTCAGGAAGCGGATATCGAACGCATGGGCATTGTGGGCCACCAGGATGCGGCCATCCGCGAACCGGAGAAAGGCTTCCAGCGCTTCCTTTTCCCCGGGGGCATCGGCCACCATCTCGTTGGTGATGCCGGTCAGCTCGGTGATCTTGGGGGTGATGGGCTTGCCCGGCTTGACAAAGGTGTCGAACTCCTCCACCACTTCCCCGTTCCGCACGATCACCGCGCCGATCTCGGTCAGGTACTCCACGCCGGGGTCCAGGCCGGTGGTCTCGGTGTCAAACACGCAGAACTCGCCGTCCAGCGGCTGGTCCTTCACGCCGTAGACGCAGGGCACCATATCATCCACAAAGTAGGCCTCGCAGCCGTAGATCAGCTTGAAATCCGGGTCGCTCTTGTGGATCTCGTCGGTGGCCAGCATGGCCTCCGGGTAGCCCTGACAGACACCGTGGTCGGTGATGGCAATGGCAGGGTGGCCCATCCGGTGGGCCAGCTTGACGATGCCGCCCGGGTCGCAGAAGGCATCCATGCTGGACAGCTTGGTATGCAGGTGAAGCTCCACCCGCTTTTCCGGGGCGTTGTCCTCCCGCTTTTTCCGCTCCACGAACAGGACATCGTAGGGGTAAACGATGTAGTCGTGCTCGTACTTGTCGTAGGTGCAGTCGCCGCGCACCAGCAGGGTGGTGCCCTTGGCGATGTTCTCCCACTTGGAGCAGTCCTCCCCTTCCTGCGCGCGGATCTTCAGGTTGATGGAGCCGGTGTAATCGGTGATGGACACCGTATAGATCTTGCGGTAATTGCCCTTGACCTCGGTAAAGAACACATCGCCCCAGATCACGCACTTGCCGCCCTCGCCGCCCAGGTCCTTGAGGGGGGTGAGGTTCTTGGGGGTGAACATCTTGCCGTGGAAAATGGTCACGGGCTTGTCGGTCAGGTCAAGGCCCTCCACCTTGATGGAGGGGGCAGTGTTCTTTTTCTCGAACTTGACCACCGGCGGGGCGATCTTGCGCTCCAGCTTTTCCTCCATCTGGCGCTGTTCGGCCTCGCCCACCGCGCTTGTCAGGGTGACTTTGGGCCTGACACCGGTGTGGGCGGCAACGCGGTCCGCCAGCAGGCGCTCAAACTCCATCTCCTGCAAAAACTTGGTGCCGTGGCAGACCCCCACCGTGATGTTCTGGCCGGTGATGGTGATCCGGCACCGGTCCAGAAAGCCGTTGATGGGGATGCCGTCCCGCTTCATCTCCTCCATCAGCTCCCGCAGGGCGGCTTCGTCCAGCGCGGCATAGCCGAAGAGGTTGTCGATCTTCAGTTCAAAGCCCTCATAATCCGGCTGCAGGGAGGCCAGCAGCCGGGCGCACAGCCCCTTGTCCAGCGGGGCGGCACTGCGCAGGGTAAAAACGACCTGCCGCTCCTGCCGCAGCATCCGGGCATGCTCCACGATCACGCGCCCGAAACTGGCCGCGAAATCCGGGTCCGCCATGAACTGCGGCCATAGCTGAGATACAAGTGGTGTCACGATGGGTTACTCCTTTTGATGTTATTTCCGAACCTCTCAGGCTCTTCGCCTGCGCCCTCTCCGTCATCCCTGCGGGATGCCACCTCTCCCAAAGGGAGAGGCTATTGCGGCATGACCTTTAGGGGGTGCTGAACTTAACCCCCCAGTCGCCTGCGGCGACAGCCCCCGCTAATAGGGGGGCCTTTGGCATCTCGTAAAGCTTCATCTTTTTGCCAAGGCCGCCCCTATTAGGGGCGGTGGCATTGCGAAGCAATGACGGTGGGGTTTGACTCCAGCAGCTGCTCCCGGCTCAACCCGTACGGTGGCATCCCGCAGGGATGACGGTGGGGTTTATTTCCTTTTAAATCTTATAGATCTCCTCCATAAACTGGTCGAGGATATTATCGCCGGTCAGCTTCTTGATGGGCTGGCCGTGGATGAAGAGGACAGCCTCGCCCTTGCCGCCTGCAATGCCGATATCGGCTTCGCGGGCCTCGCCGGGGCCATTGACCACGCAGCCCATCACGGCCACCTTGATGGATTTCTTATAGCCCTGCAGGCGCTTTTCCACCTCGTTGGCGATCTCGGTGCAGGGGTATTGGGTGCGGCCACAGGTGGGGCAGGTGATGACCTCGGGGCCAGCCACGGGGAAGCCCACGGCGCGCAGGATGTTGTAGCCTGCTTCCACTTCCTTCTCGGGCTCGGCGGCCAGCGAGACGCGGATGGTATCGCCGATGCCCTCCAGCAGCATCCCGCCGATGCCCATGCCGCTCTTGAGCAGACCCATCTGGTAAGTACCGGCCTCGGTCACGCCCACATGCAGGGGGTAATCGGTCACAGCGCTCAGCTGGCGGTAGGCCTCCATCATGCGGGGCACGTTGGAGTTCTTGATGGAGATGACGATGTTGTTGAAATCGAACTTCTCCAGCAGGCGGACATGGTACAGGGCGCTTTCCACCATAGCCTCGGGCACGGGCGCGCCATACTTTGCCAGGATGTGCTTTTCCAGGCTGCCGCCGTTCACACCGATGCGGATGGGGATGTTCTTCTGCTGGCAGGCCTGCACCACGGCCTTGACCCGGTCGTCGTCACCGATGTTGCCGGGGTTGATGCGGATCTTGTCCACACCAACGTCGGCGCAGGCCAGCGCTGCCTTGTAGTCAAAGTGGATATCCGCCACGATGGGGATGTTCACCGCGTTCTTCACGGCCTCGATGCACTTGGCATCCGCCGCGCTGGGGCAGGTCACACGCAGGATCTGGCAGCCCGCCGCCTCACAGCGCTTTGCCTGGGCAACATTGCCCTCAATGTCCTCCACGGGGACATTCAGCATGGTCTGCACCGCAATGGGGTTGTTGCCGCCAATGGTCACATTGCCGATCTTCACTTCTCGTTTCAGCTGCCGCATGGTCGTTTTCCTTTCCGTATCACATTGCCCCGGTAATGAGCCGGAGGATATCGTTGTAAGTTGCAAAAATCATCAGCCCGAACAGCAGCGCAAAGGCTGCCACGGTCAGGCCGCTCTGGATCTTTTCGGGCACGGCATGGCCGGTCACGCCCTCAATGAGCAGGAACACCACTTTGCCGCCGTCCAGCGCCGGGAAGGGCAGCAGGTTGAAGATGCCCACATTCACGGTGATGAGCACCAGCATCTCCAGCAGGTCCTGCCAGCCGTAGCTGGCGGCCTGCCCGATGGCCGTTACGATGCCCACCGGGCCGGAGAGGTCGTTGATGCTCTCCCGCCCCCGCAGCAGGTCGGAGAGGGAGGCAAAGATGATGCGCCCGTAGTAGAGCACGCTGTTGCCTGCCTCTTTCAGCACGTTCAGCGGTGTTTTTTTGATGCCGTAGACCGTAAAGCCCAGGCTCATGTGGGTCTCGCCCCTGTCATCCTGCCAGGTGTCGAACTGCACACCGGGCAGCTCCACCTTTTTGCCGTCCCGCAGAACGGTGAAATCGGCGGTGTAGTCCTCCGTGCGCATCAGCTCATAGAGGATATCGTTTGCCACAAAGCAGCGGCGGCCGTTCACCGCAAGGATCTTATCCCCTGCCTGCAGGCCGGTCTGGCCGCAGAGGGCGTTTTCCTCCACCTGATAGAGGACCTTGCTGGTGATGGGCTCGCTCTGGACCGTGATGAGGATGGCCATGACCACAAAGCCCAGCACAAAGTTCATCCCGGCACCCGCCAGCATGATGAGGGCCCGCTGCCAGACAGGGGCCTCATTCAGAGGAATACCAGCAGGCTTTTCCTCCTCGGGGGAAGTCTCCGCTATGCCAAGGGCTCCCCTATCAGGGGAGCTGCCGCCATCGGCGGCTGAGGGGTTTGACCGTTCCTCCGCCTGCTTGCTCTCGGGGCTTTCCTCCCCTTCCAGCGCCACAAAGCCGCCCACGGGCAGGGCGCGGATGCTGTACTGGGTGCCCTTGCGCACCCGCTTGCACAGCACCGGCCCCATGCCGATGGAGAACTCGTTGACCTGCACACCGCAGAGCTTTGCCACTATGAAGTGGCCGAACTCATGGATGGCGATCACGGCGCTGAACACGAACACCGCAGCAATAAAGGTGACAATAAAAGACATCAGTTCTCCTTACAGGTGCGCTCTCACAAAGGCGCGGGCCATCTTGTCGCACTCATACACATCGGCCAGGGTATAATCGCCGCCAAAGCTGTCGCTGTCCACAACAGCCTCCACCAGTCGGCCGATATCAAGGAAGCCGATCTTATCCTCGAGGAAGAGCTTGACTGCCTCCTCATTGGCACCGTTGGCGGCGCAGGGGCCCAGACCGCCCTTCTTGATGGCCTTCTTGCAGGCAGCCAGGCAGCGGAAGGTCTCCTCGTCGGCCACATCGAAGGTCAGCAGCTTCAGGGTGGTAAAGTCCAGCTCGGGCACCACACCGGGCACACGGGCCGGGTAGGTCAGGGCGTACTGGATGGGGATGCGCATATCGGGCACGCCCAGCTGGGCGATGATGGAGTTATCGCTGTACTGCACGGCAGAGTGGACAATGCTCTGGCGCTGCACCACGATCTGGATCTTCTCGGGGGGCAGGCCGAACAGCCAGACTGCCTCGATCAGCTCCAGACCCTTGTTCATCAGGGTGGCGGAGTCGATGGTGATCTTGGCACCCATGTTCCAGTTGGGGTGCTTGAGGGCATCGGCCTTGGTCTTGCCCCGCAGTTCCTCGGTCTTCATGCCGAAGAAGGGGCCGCCGGAGGCCGTGAGCAGGATCTTGGTCAGGCTCTTGGCGCTCTCCTTGTCCTGCAGGCACTGGAAGATGGCGGAGTGCTCGCTGTCCACAGGCAGCAGCTTCACGCCGTGCTTTGCCACGGCCTGGGTCACCAGGTGACCGCCCGTGACAAGGCTCTCCTTGTTGGCAAGGGCCAGATCATGGCCGCTCTCAATGGCGGTCAGGCTGGCACCCAGACCGGCGATGCCCACCACACTGTTCAGCACCACATCGGGGCCGTCCATGGCGGCCAGCTCCTTCAGGCCCTCGGGGCCGGTCAGCAGCCGGGGGGCGTTGGCACGGCCCGCCAGCGCCGCGTCCAGCCGGGCGGCGGCATCGGGGTCGGTCATGCAGACATACCGGGGGTGGAACTCCTCGATCTGCTCCAGGATCTTCTCCACATGGCTGTGGGCGGAAAGGCCGAACACCTCATACCCCTGGGCACGGATAACATCCAGGCTCTGGGTGCCGATGGAACCGGTAGAACCCAGCAGCGTGATTTTTTTAGACATAAGCTACCTCCTGCATTCAGTGATAGAAAACAGCGATGACCACCATGGTGACGAACGGCGCAATGAACATGACGCTGTCGAAGCGGTCCAGAATGCCGCCGTGGCCCGGGAAGATGGTGCCATAATCCTTGATGCCGCACTGGCGCTTGACCACGCTGGCGAACAGGTCGCCGTAGATGCCCAGCACAGCGGCCACGCAGGCCAGCAGGGCAATGATCACGTACATCGAAACGCCGATGTTGGTGCGGGTGAACGCCTCCATCCGGTTGGCCGCAATGGAGTAGATCACGGTGGCGATCACGCCGAACACCATGGTGCCCAGCACGCCGCCAATGGCTCCCTCCACGGTCTTTTTGGGGCTGACCACGGGGCAGAGTTTGTGCTTGCCAAAGGCTCTGCCTGCAAAGTAGGCGCAGGTATCGCCGCCCCAGGCAAAGCAGAGGATGAGCAGAATAAAGAACATCGCGTCATAGCCGTAGGTCTCCACCGGCAGCAGCTCCTTCAAACGGATAAAGGAGTAGAAGCAGAAGATCACGATGCCGGAAAACATCACCAGACCGCTGGCTTTTGCAAAATCCACCTGTGCGTTGCGCACCACCAGATAGATGCCGAAGAACAGCACCATCAAGAATGAGGCCGGCATGACCAGCCGCCGCCACACCTGATAGCTGGACAGCATGATCAGCAGGGTGTAGGGCACGAACACGGCGTACATGGGCCATTCCTTTCTGCCAAAGCCCAGGGCCTTGAAGACCTCGTGGATGGCGATCAGGGTGATGGCGGCAATGACAAAATTGAACACCAGCGTGTCAAAGGTGAACAGCACCCCGATCAGGACGAGGATGCCCACAATTGCGGTTATGATACGAGTTTTCATTCAAATTTCTCCTTTTGGGAATTGCAAGGGTCAGATGCCGCCAAACCGGCGGGAGCGCTTGTTGAACTCCGTGATGGCGGCATCCAGGTCATCACGGGTGAAATCAGGCCAGAGCACATCCATCTCCACCAGTTCGGCGTAGGCGGCCTGCCAGAGCATGAAGTTGGAAAGGCGCTTCTCGCCCGAGGGACGCAGGATGAAATCCGGGTCCTTCTGGCCGGCGGTATACATGTGGTCGCTCATCATCTCTTCGGTGATGTCCTCGGGCTTGAGGGTGCCCTCTGCCACCTGCTGGGCCAGCTGCCGGGCAGCCCGCACGATCTCGGGGCGGCCGCCGTAGTTCACGGCAATATTCAGGGTCATGCCGGTCTTGGCAGCGGAGTCCTCCTCCAGCTCGTTCATCAGCTTCTGGAGCTTTGCATCCAGCGCAGCCCGGTCGCCCAGGAACTTGATGCGGATGTTGCGGTCCTTATAATTGAAGCCCTTGAGCAGATACTCGCCGAACAGCTTCATAATAGCGGAGACCTCTTCCAGCGGGCGCTTCCAGTTCTCGGTGGAGAAGGCGTAGAAGGTCACGGACGAAACGCCCAGCTCCTCGCAGTAGTTGGCGATATCCTGAAACACGGCGGCTCCCTTTTTGTGGCCCGCGGTGCGGGGCAGGCCCCGCTGCTTGGCCCAGCGGCCATTGCCGTCCATGATGATGCCGATGGAAAGGCCCTCGGCAAATTCTTTGGGATGGTTCATAATCATTCTCCTGCGTTTACGGGGTGGGGGTTCCCTGCCCCGGTTTCGGCAAAAAGTGCCGCGCACTCGTTCCAGCGCACGGCACCTCACACGTTTCGTTTCGCCGCGGCGATCAGACGGACATGATTTCCTTCTGCTTTTCCTCAACGGCTGCGTCGATGTTCTTGATATACTTGTCGGTCAGCTTCTGGACCTCTTCTTCCATAGTCTTCTGGGTATCCTCGGTCAGCTCACCGGCCTTCTTCATGGCCTTGGCCTTGTCCATAGCGTCACGGCGGACATTGCGCACGGCCACCTTGGCCTCCTCGCCCAGCTTGGCAACTTCCTTTGCCAGCTGCTTGCGGCGCTCCTCGGTGGGAGCCGGGAAGTTCAGGCGGATGGTGGAGCCGTCATCAATGGGGGTGATGCCCACGTCGCTGGCCATGATGGCCTTGGTGATGGCGCGCAGCAGGGTGCGGTCCCAGGGGGTGATGGTCAGGGTGCGGGCCTCGCTTACGGCCACAGAAGCCACCTGCTGGATGGGAGTGGGGGCACCGTAGTAGTCCACGCTCACCTTGTCCAGAACGGCGGGGTTGGCGCGGCCTGCACGCACAGCGGCCAGCTCGCGGTCCAGATGCTCCACGGAGCTCTTCATCTTTTCTTCAAATGCCTTGGTGTTGCTGCTCATTGTCCTTTTCTCCTGTTATATATTGTTCTGCACAGGCGCTGTGATTGCTGCCTGTTCCATTCTATGGTACGGGGATGCGGGCTATGCTCAGCCCTCGTAGACCAGGGTGCCAACGTTCTCGCCCTGCACGGCCTTTGCAATGTTGTCCGGGTCGGCCAGGTCAAAAACCAGGATGGGGAGCTTGTTGTCACGGCAGAGGGTGGCGGCAGTGCCGTCCATCACAGCCAGGCGATCCTCCAGCACCTTGGTAAAGGTCAGGGTGTCGTACTTTTTGGCATCGGGATACTTGTGGGGGTCCTTGTCATACACGCCGTCCACCATGGTGGCCTTGAACATGATGTCCGCGCTCACCTCAACGGCACGCAGGGCCGTGGTGGTGTCGGTAGAGAAGAAGGGATTGCCGGTGCCGCCGCCGAAGATGGCGATCTTACCGTCTGCCATGGCCTTCAGGGCATCCTTGCGGGTAAAGGCGGGGGCCACCTGCGGCATGGTGATGGAGGTGAACACCTCGGTCTCCACGCCCAGCTGCTCCAGCTTGTCGGAGACGGCCAGCGCGTTCATCACGGTCGCCAGCATTCCGATCTTGTCGGCCAGGGTGCGCTCCATCTTTCCGCTGGAACGACCGCGCCAGAAGTTGCCGCCGCCCACCACGATGCCGATCTGCACGCCCAGGTCGTGGGCCTTTTTCACGCCGCCGCAGATCGCGTCCATGGTCGGCTCGTCAAAGCCGGTGCCCTTTTCGCCGCCCAGGGCCTCGCCGCTGATCTTCAGAAGGATCCGCTGATATTTCAATGCCATATCAATACACCACCTAAATCATTTCTCTCATCAGGCCGGAGTTTCCCCTGCCCCTGATTTATTCATCTTATTTTACTATAAAATCGCTTCAAAGTAAACAGGAAAAGTGAACAACCTCTCCCCATCAAAAAAGCAGACAGCCCGCAGGCCATCTGCTTTGAGGTTCACTTTGCCGGAACAAATTCGATCTTGACCCGCATCCCCATACCGGCAGCCAGCCGCTGCAGGGTGCGAAGCGAAGGATTTCCGTTGCCGCGCTCCAGCTTGCTGATGTCTGTCTGGGCAATGCCGGTGCGCTCGGAAAGCTGCTGCTGGGTCAGTCCGCTTTCCTTCCGGGCGGCAAGGATCGCCTCGATCACAGCAAATTCGGGGTCAAGGGCATCCCACTCTGCCTTAAACTCAGGGTCTTTCATCTGTTCGTTGAGAAAATCATTGAAATTGGTCATTTGGAGCACTCCTTTCGGCTGAGATAATCGGCACGGTACTGCTTTGCAAGTGCGATCTCGGAAGCAGGTGTCTTCTGCGTCTTTTTGACAAAGCCGTTCGTAAGGATGATCCTTCTGCCGATCACAAAAAAGTACAGCACACGGGTAATGTCGGAGCCGAACTTGGTGCGGATCTCAAAAATGCCATCCTCCAGATGCTTGGAGTACGGCTCCCGCAGTGAAGGCCCTTCCTCCCGGAGAAGCCCGACCGTGCGCACGACCTTAGCCCGCATTTTCGCATCCAGAGCCAGAATAAACTCTTTCGCCGGTTCGGAGCCATCGGCTTTGTCATAAAATTCGATCTCGTATTCCTGCACGCCGCTGCCTCCATTAAATAGTGGTTTTATCCTATATTCAGTATAGCGGATCAGGCTGCCATTGTCAAGTGGGTTACAAAGTGGGTTACAGGCAAAACAAAAAGCGCCGATTCTGAACGAATCAGCGCCTTTTCTGCATGGAGCGGGCAATGGGAATCGAACCCACCTCCTCAGCTTGGAAGGCTGATATACTAGCCGATGTACGATGCCCGCGAATGCAGGATGAATTATACCACGTTTTGGCTCAAATGTCCAGTGCTAATTTTTAAGAACCGGACTTCATGCCCAGGTAGACGGTGCCCACGCCCGCAGCGATGTTCAGCAGGCCCATGCCGATGCCGGCCACGCTGGAGAAGTAGGTCAGGGTGGAATCAATAATGAGGTTGCCGTTGATGGTGCCTTCCGGCTCAGGGTACTTCTCGGGGTCCTTCTTCTGCAGCTGGACCGCCACACCGGCAATGTTGGAGACATTCAGGTAGGCCAGCATACTGGTGGCCAGGCCCATAACGGTGGAGCCCAGTGCCATCCAGTTGATGGACAGGCCGCCGCTGGTGTACTCCATTTCCTCTTCAGCCAGAGGAGCATAATTCTTGGGATAGTTGATCATGGTTTTGTACCTCCAAATGTGTTTCAAGAGGGGTCATCGTGGTTTCATTATAGGTTCTGCGGCTCCGGCTGTCAAGGGTCGAAACTTCAGCAGACAAAAGCAGCGCCCTCCCTTCTTCAGGGAGAGCGCCGCGTTCCGGTTCTCTCTTATTTTTTCTCAGAGCCGCTCTGCTGCTCCTGTTCCTGCTCCCTGCGCAGCTTTTTGATCCGCTTCTTCTCGCTTTCCACATGGGGCCAGGGCCAGGAGAAACCCTCGTTCTCGCGGCACCATTTGACCAGCGGATAGAACGAGAACGCCAGCCCGAACAGATACAGCAGGACGTAGAGCGCGCCGGAAAGGCTCACCAGTGCGTCCAACGCGCCGATGAGCGCCATGATCAGGCCCGCCTTCAGGAAGAACAGGCCGTTCTGGCGGCAGTATTCCGGGAAATTCTCCGCCTTGACTGCCTGACGGCCCTGGTCTCCCCACACACGGGGATTCTTCATCACCGAGTAGCCGTAAAAGACCATCATCAGGCCGCAGGTAAGCTGGAATCCAAAAAACATATCACACCTCGCGGGTTTTCAGGGGGACTCAGTCGTCGTAGCCCTCGAACAGGGGCTTCATGGCGGGCAGGAAGTCCAGCGTTGCAAAGTAGTCACGGGGGGTCTCGGCGCGGCGGATGAGGCGGTGAGAGCCGTCCTCGCAGAGCAGGACCTCGGCGCTGCGGAGCTTGCCGTTGTAGTTGTAGCCCATAGCGGAGCCGTGGGCACCGGTGTCGTGGATGTAGATCAGGTCGCCGATGTCGATCTTGGGCAGCATCCGGTCAATGGCGAACTTGTCGTTGTTCTCGCACAGGCCGCCGACCACATCGTACTTGTGGTCGCAGGGGGCGTTCTCCTTGCCCAGCACGGTGATGTGGTGGTAAGCGCCGTACATGGCGGGGCGCATCAGGTTGGCAGCGCAGGCATCCAGACCGATGTACTCCTTGTAGATGTGCTTTTCGTGGATGGCAGTTGCCACCAGTGCGCCGTAGGGGCCGGTGGTAAAGCGGCCCATCTCGGTGAAGATGGCCACATCGCCCATCCCTGCAGGCACAAGGATCTCCTCAAACTTCCGGCGCACGCCCTCGCCGATGGCCATGATGTCGTTCTCGGTCTGGTCGGGGCGGTAGGGGATGCCCACGCCGCCGGACAGGTTGATGTAGCCGATGTGGGCACCGGTGGCCTTCTGCACACGGACTGCCAGCTGGAACAGGATGCCTGCCAGCTCAGGGTAATAAGCATCGGAGATGGTGTTGGAGGCCAGGAAGGCATGGATGCCAAAGTTCTTTGCACCCTTTGCCATCAGCTTCTTGTAGCTGTCGATCATCTGCTCCTCGGTCATGCCGTACTTGGCATCGCCGGGCTTGTCCATGACCTGGAAGCCCTCCTCGCTCTCGCCCAGCTGGAAGGTCCCGCCCGGGTTGTAGCGGCAGAAGATGTTCTCGGGGATCCCGGCCACACGGTCCAGGAAGTCCACCATGGTGGCATCGTCCAGGTTGATGTATGCGCCCAGCTCATAGGCCTTCTTCATGTCCTCCACGGGGGTCTGGTTGGAGGAGAACATGATATCGCTGCCGGTAAAGCCGCAGGCCTCGCTCAGCATCAGCTCGGTCAGGGAGGAGCAGTCC
The DNA here is from genome assembly GCF_017377595.1 of Faecalibacterium sp. Marseille-Q0746. NCBI lineage: Bacteria > Bacillati > Bacillota > Clostridia > Eubacteriales > Oscillospiraceae > Faecalibacterium > Faecalibacterium sp. Marseille-Q0746. Next base: position 54,611 of record NZ_JAFREI010000009.1, read on the forward strand.
ACGCCGCAGCCCTCTTCCTTCAGGATCTGCAGGATGATGGGGTTGGGCAGCGCCTTGACGGCAAAATACTCCCGGAAGCCCTTGTTCCAGCTGAAGGCCTTGTTGATGCGGCGGGCGTTCTCACGGATGCCCTTTTCGTCGTAAACGTGGAACGGGGTGGGCACGTCCTGGATGATCTCCTGGGCCTGCTCTTCGGTCAGAAACGGTCTCTTTTCCATAATATACTTCCCTCTTGTTTTTATAGCGCATACGGCTTTGGAGCCGCAGTTGCGAACGTAGTTTACTCCCTCAGTCTGCTTCGCAGACAGCTCCCTCGGAGAGGGAGCCTGACCGCACGGCAAAGCCTCCCTCCCTGAGGGAGGTGGCATCGCGCCAGCGATGACGGAAGGAGTTTACACCTTTAGATTTTTCCGGGTGGGGGTAAAGGTGGGGATCATCTTTTCCAGCTGATCCACCACGCCCTCGTCGTTGTGCTGGGCGGCAGCGGCAAGATCCTGCAGCTGCTGGTAGAACACGGCCAGGTCGATGTCCCGGGGCGATGCCACAAAGATCTTGTTGTGCTCGGTGCGGCGCATCTTGCCCTGCTCCTCGTCCATCATCAGCTCCTCGTAGAGCTTCTCGCCCGGGCGCAGGCCCACGATCTTGATCTCCATATTCACGCCCGGCTCATAGCCGTAAAAGCGGATGAGCTGCTTGGCCAGATCCATGATCTTGACCGGCTCGCCCATGTCCAGCACATAGATGCTGCCGCCCTCGGCCAGCGCGCCCGCCTGCAGCACCAGCTGGGCCGCCTCGGGAATGGTCATAAAGTAGCGCTCGATGTTGGGGTCGGTCAGGGTGACGGGGCCGCCCTTCTTGATCTGCGCCTCGAACAGCGGGATCACGCTGCCGTGGCTGCCCAGCACGTTGCCAAAGCGGACCGCCACGCACTTCATGTCGGTGTTGCCCGCAAAGGTCTGGATGAGCATCTCACAGATCCGCTTGGTGCAGCCCATCACGCTGGTGGGATTGACCGCCTTGTCGGTGGAAAGCTGGACGAACCGCTCCACGTCGTGCTCGCTGGCGCTGGTGAGCAGGTTCTTGGTGCCCAGCACGTTGTTCTTCACGGCCTCGGCGGGGCTGATCTCCATCAGCGGCACATGCTTGTGGGCCGCTGCATGGAACACCACGGTGGGGTGGTAGGTCTCAAATACCTCGTCCAGCCGCTTTTTATCCCGGATGGAGCCGATCAGCACGGTCACGGGGATATCGCGGCCGTACTTCTGCTGCAGTTCCATCAGCAGCTCGTAGGCGCAGTTCTCGTAGATATCAAAGATCAGCAGCTTGCCGGGCCGGAAGCGCATCACCTGGCGGCAGAGCTCGCTGCCAATGGAGCCGCCGCCGCCCGTCACCAGCACGGTCTTGCCGGTCAGGTAGCCGGAGATCTTCTCGTTGTCCAGCGTGACCTCGTCACGGGAGAGGAAATCGGCGGTGTTCAGCTCACGGAACGCACCCTGCTGGGGGCCGTTGCTGCCCACCAGCTGGGGGTCGCTCAGGATCTGCACCGGGCAGTGGGTGGAAACGCAGAGGTCGATGACATGGTTCAGCCTGCTGCCCCGCAGGGTGGGGATGGCAATGATGATGTTGTGGATGTTGTACTGGGTGCAGAGCTGGGGGATCTGCTCCAGCGTGCCCTTGACCGGCACGCCGTGGATGGTCTGCCCCTGCTTGACCAGGTCATCGTCCACCGCCACAACGGGGTGGCCGTAGCTGCTGTTGGATTTGCAGACATTGATGGCCCAGGCACCGGCCTCGCCCGCGCCCACGATCATCACGGGGCGGTTGGGGTCCTTGTTGGGCACGCCCCGCAGCCGCTCGCCGATGGGATGGTTCAGGAAGAGCCGCCATGCCAGACGGCTGCCTCCCACCAGCAGGAAGATGAGGACAGCGGCCATGGCGTTGGCAGAATCGAACAGCACGCCGTGGACGCAGAAATGGTTCACGAAATAGACCACCCCCGTGGGCACGGCGATCATGCCGCCCAGACGGATGAGGTCACGCTCCCCGGCATACTTCCAGAGCACATGGTACAGCCCGCCCGCCAGAAAGCTGAGCAGGTAGAGCGCCACGATCCAGGGCAGATTCTGGTAGAGCAGGGCACGGTTGTGGGGCCACCAGCTGGCCTCCACCGCGCCGTCGGCCCGGAGCAGCAGGGCAAAGTAAAAGCTGAATATCACGATGGCCGCGTCCAGCAGCACCAGGATCATCCGGCGCAGCAACACCTGCGGCACAAGCTTCTTTGTTTTCTTCACAAAAATCCTCTTTTGCATCGGGGCGGGATCTGTCCGCACCCGTTTTTCCCGGCGTTGCCGGCCACAGGGGCCAAAGCCCCATGCGCCTGTTCCGCCATAATATCCATTGTATTATACTCAATTCTCCCCCCTGTGTCCAGAACAATTCCGATTCTCCGGGCTTTTCTGCCGCTCCCTGCGGGATTTTTCTGTCCGCAGGATGGCCCGCACCTCTTCGCCCAGCCCCAGCGGCCACTGCACGGCAAGGCAGACTGCCGCCATGCCAAAGCCGCCCGCGCAGAGCGCCGCCAGCCGGGTGGGCGTGCTCCCGCTGCCCAGCCACCCCGCCAGCAAAGTGCGCAGGCCCTCGCCCGCCCCCGCTGAGACCAGTGCCGCCAGCGCCGGAGCCCCCAGCCACCGCCAGAGCCTGGGCTGCAGCCCGCTGACATGCAGCAGACGGGCTGTATTCATCTGGCAGGTATAGGCACTGGACAGCAGGATCACCCACAAAAAGCCCTTCATCCCCCATCTGGGCAGGAGGAGCAGCACCCCCGCAATGCGGAGCACCGCGTCCCACAGGCTGTACCGGAACACGGCCTTCTGCTCCCCCATCCCCTTCATGGCACCGTCCACCATGCTCTCCAGATACATCAGCGGCATGGCCGGGCCCAGCACCCGCAGATAGAACCCGGCCTCCTGGCTGTGGTAGAGCAGCAGGGCCAGCGGCTCGCCCCACACCCAGAACAGCGCCCCCGCCAGCGCCGAGAAGCAGCCCGTCAGCCGGAGCATCCGGTCCAGCAGGCAGCCCAGCCGGGCGCGCTCGCCCCGGATGTGGGCCTGGGTGATCTCAGGCATCAGCAGCACCGAAAGGCTTCCCAGCAGCCCAAAGGGAAAGGTGAGCAGAGGCAGGGCCATCCCCTTCAGGCTGCCGTACTGGGCCACCGCGGCACTGCGGCCCCCGGCATCCAGCAGGCAGACCGTCAGGCAGGCGGGCACCAGCATGTTCTCCGCCGTGTGCAGGGCGCTGGCAAGGCACCGCCCGCCCTCCACCGGCCACAGAATCTCCCAGAGCCGCCGGGCAGGGTCGGCAGGCCGTCGGGCCTTTTCTGCGCCGAACGCACGCACCGCCTCCCCACGGTAAAACAGCAGCAGGATGCAGGCCGACACCGCTTCGCTCACCGCCGTGGCGGCCAGCACCGCCGTGCAGCGGGCGCTCACGTCCTGCGCGTTCCCCCATTCCAGCGCGTACCAGATGATCCCGATGCGCACGCTCTGCTCCACCAGCTGGCTCAGCACGTTGGGTTCCACCCGCCGCCGGGCGATAAAGAACCCCCGCAGCACAGCCGAGAGGGCCATCCAGGGCATCCCGAAGGCCGACACCCGCAGTGCGCCCGCCGCCCGCACATCTCCCAGCCACCACCGGGCAGCGGCCCCGGCCAGCCCGTACTGCGCCGCCATGGCCGCCGCGCCCAGCAGCAGCCCCGTGCCCGCCAGCCGCACCAGCATCCCCCGCGCCTGTGCTCGGCCCCTGGCCAGTTCCTCAGCCATCAGCCGGGTGGCCGCCACCGAGACCCCCGCCGTTGCCAGCGTGACAAAGAGCGCGTAGACCGCCAGCACCAGCTGGTACAGCCCCATCCCCTCGCCGCCCAGGGCGTTGGCCAGATAGATGCGCAGGCCCATCCCGGCCAGCCGCAGCAGGACATCCGCCCCGGTCAGGAGGGCGGCGTTTTTCAGGTAGCTCTGCCCCATGGTATTCCTCCTTCCCCCGCACAGGCGTTCGGTTCAGTGTATGCGGCCTTTCCCGGGCAATATGCACTCTTGTGAAGATGAGCGCCCCTGTGGGTTGTTTCCCACCCGTTTTTATGGTATGATATGGAATGGTCAAGACGATCTGTCTAATTAAGATAAAGGAGAAAAGGTTAGAGTATGAGCGAAGAATGTACCCATGACTGTTCCACCTGCGGGGCAGCATGTTCTTCCCGCACCGCCGCACCTGAGCACGATGCCCCCAACCCCAACAGCAGCGTGAAAAAGGTCATCGGCGTTGTTTCGGGCAAAGGCGGTGTCGGCAAGAGCATGACCAGTGCCCTGCTGGCCTGCGCCATGGCCCGCCGTGGCTACCACTGCGGCATCCTGGATGCCGACATCACCGGCCCGTCCATCCCCAAGCTGTTCGGCATCCATGGCCGTGCCATGGCCGATGAAAAGGGCTGCTGGCCTATCCAGAGCCGGATGGGCATTGATGTGATGAGCATCAACCTGCTGGTTGAGAACGAGGAGGACCCCGTTGTATGGCGCGGCCCCGTGATCGCCGGTGCGGTCAAGCAGTTCTGGACCGATGTGGTCTGGAAGGACGTGGACTTCCTGTTTGTGGACATGCCTCCGGGAACCGGCGACGTGCCCCTGACCGTGTTCCAGAGCCTGCCCGTGGACGGCATCGTGGTCGTTGCCAGCCCTCAGGAGCTGGTCAGCATGATCGTGGCCAAGGCCGTGAACATGGCTGAGATGATGAAGGTACCCATGCTGGGCATCGTGGAGAACATGAGCTACATCGTCTGCCCCGACTGCGGCAAGAAGATCAGCGTGTTCGGCGAGAGCCATGTGGATGAGGTGGCCGCAAAGCACGGCCTGCCCGTGCTGGCCAAGTGCCCCATCGACCCCCAGCTGGCTGCCTGCTCCGATGCCGGCATGATCGAGGCCTACCCCGGCCAGTACCTTGAGGGTGCCGCCGATGCCTGCGAGAAGCTGCTGAAGAAGTAAATCATGCACCTGTCCCCCGCCAGCGCCAGCCGCCTGCGGGGGATTTTTGTTTGCATTTCCGGCATTCTATGGTACAATATTGGTAGAGAATTTCCGATTGGAGGTGTCCGCATGAACACGCTTTCCCGCACTGAGATCGAGCAGGTCATCCGGGAGCTGCTGCACAAATATCACGCCGAGTACGCCCTGCTGTTCGGCTCCTATGCCCGGGGAGAAGCCACTGCCGCTTCGGATATCGATGTGATCGTGGTGGGCGGTGCCAACTTCCGGCCAAGGGACATCTTTGCTTTTGGGGAGGAGCTGCGCCAGCGCACCCAGAAGGACGTGGATGCCTTTGAGATCCGGGAGGTCAACACCGGCACTCCCTTCTATGAAAGCATCATGCGGGAGGGGGTCAAGATCGCATGAAGAGATCGGACAAGGAGCGCCTGAAAAAGATCGTTGCCACATGGGAAAGCCTGAAAGCCGAGATGCACAAGCGCGGCATTACGCCGGAGCTTCTGCTCGAGGACGAGTTTTCCCAGTGGGCCGTCACGACCCCGCTCTATAACATCGGGGAACAGGTCTACCAGCTTAGTCCGGAGTTCAAGGCCTCTTATCCGGAGCAGCCCTGGAATATGGTCGCCGGGCTGCGCCATCGGCTGGTGCATGACTACGACGGTATCAACTGGAGCATCATCGTCGAAGTCCTGTTTGAGGATATGGAGCCCTTTGTGACTGCCGTGAATGCCATTTTAGCTGGAATGTAAAGGAGAACGCAAATGCCGAATGAACTCAAGATCGGCCGGGTGTACCGGCACTTCAAAGGCGACTTTTATCTGGTAGAGGCCATTGCCAACGATTCCGAAACGGGGGAGCCTTTTGTGGTCTACCGCAAGCTCTACGGGGACGGCGGGCTCTGGCTGCGGCCCCTTGCCATGTTCCTCAGCCCCGTGGACAGGGCAAAATACCCCGATGCCGCGCAGGAATATCGCTTTGAATTACAGGAGATCCCCAGCGCCGCCGGGCACTGACGCTGTGAAGCGGATTCATTTTTATTTTGGCTTCACTGAAACATTTTCCGATTTCCTCTATTGTAAATCGCTGCACAAAGCTTTATAATGATAAAGCGCTCTGTGATAGTGGGCAGAGCGAGTGTAAATAATGGGAAAAGGAGTATTCTATTATGCTGACGAATGAATACCTGAAGCGCGTTTACGATGGCCTTGCACAGCGCAATGCCAATGAGCCTGAGTTCCTGCAGGCTGTCCGCGAGGTGCTGGAGAGCATCCAGCCCGTGGTGGAGAAGCATCCCGAGTACGAGAAGGCTGGCCTGATCGAGCGTCTGGTCGAGCCCGAGCGCATCATCACCTTCCGTGTGCCCTGGGTCGATGATCAGGGCAAGGTCCAGGTGAACCGCGGCTACCGCGTCCAGTTCAACAGCGCCATCGGCCCCTACAAGGGCGGCCTGCGCTTCCATCCCTCTGTCAACCAGGGCATCCTGAAGTTCCTGGGCTTTGAGCAGACCTTCAAGAACAGCCTGACCACCCTGCCCATGGGCGGCGGCAAGGGCGGCTCTGACTTTGACCCCCATGGCAAGAGCGACATGGAAGTCATGCGCTTCTGCCAGAGCTTTATGACCGAGCTGTACCGCCACATCGGCCAGTTCGTGGACTGCCCCGCCGGTGATATCGGTGTCGGCGGCCGCGAGGTTGGCTACATGTTCGGCCAGTACAAGCGCCTGACCAACAGCTTCCAGGGCGGTATGCTCACCGGCAAGGGCCTGACCTTCGGCGGCTCTCTGGCCCGTACCGAGGCCACCGGCTACGGCCTGTGCTACTTCACCGCCGAGGCTCTGAAGTGTATGCGCAACGACAGCTTTGAGGGCAAGACCGTGGTCATCTCTGGTTCCGGCAATGTTGCCATCTATGCCTGCCAGAAGGCTCAGTCTCTGGGCGCAAAGGTCGTTACCATGTCCGATTCCAACGGCTACGTCTACGACCCCAACGGCATTGATCTGGCTTACGTCAAGGAGCTGAAGGAAGTCCGCCGCGGCCGCATCAAGGAGTATGCCGAGACCCACGCCGGTGTAACCTATGTTGCCGACTGCTCCAAGGTCTGGACTGTCCCCTGCGACATCGCCCTGCCCTGCGCGACCCAGAACGAGATCAACAAGGAGTCCGCTGAGGCTCTGGTCAAGAACGGCTGCACCGTTGTCTGCGAGGGCGCAAACATGCCCAGCACGCCCGAGGCCATCGAGGTCTACCTGTCCAACGGTGTCCTGTACGGACCCGCAAAGGCTGCCAACGCCGGCGGTGTGGCCACCTCCGGCCTGGAGATGAGCCAGAACTCCGAGCGTCTGAGCTGGAGCTTTGAGGAAGTGGATGCCAAGCTGAAGGGCATCATGGAGGGCATCTTCCACGCTTCCTATGACGCTTCCGTTGCCGCTGGTTCCGAGGGCAACCTGATGGTCGGTGCAAACTGCGCCGGTTTCCTGAAGGTGGCCACCGCCATGATGGCACAGGGCATCACCTACTAATTGTTCCAAAGCATTTTCAAGAGCTGCGTTCGCAAGAGCGCGGCTCTTTTTGTATCTATTCGCTGGCCGCATCTCCGGGAGCTTTTCCCGGCGGGTCAACGGACATTCCATGCCCGCCCCGCAAGCGGGGCCCCACCTCGGATACTCGCCGAGAAAACGCCCCTCGTGCGGCCTGTATAAAGTCCCGCCAACCCGTCCATACTGACCACATCAAGCGAAGAGAGGGTTCTGAAATGGACGAACAGATGTTTTGTTTTCAATGCGAGCAGGCGGCGCACTGCACTGCCTGTACCGGTAAGGCCGGTGTCTGCGGCAAAAGCGCGGACACGGCAGCGGCGCAGGACCGCCTGACCGGCGCACTCATCTCCTACGCCAGCCAGCTCATCGGCGAGGGGCGGGCCCCCGCCCCGGAACAGGCACTTCTGCTGATGGAAGGGCTGTTCACCACCATCACCAACGTGAACTTCGACCCGCAGACCGTGGACCAGCTGACCGAGAGCATCCATGCGGCCTGCCCCGGCATCGGGTTCGACTACGACATGGCAAACCTCTGGCACGAGCCGGACGAGGACATCCGCAGTCTGAAATCGTTCGTCCTGTTCAGCCTGCGCGGCATGGCAGCGTACAATTACCATGCGCGGGTGCTGGGCCGCATCGACCCGGAGCTGGACCGCTTCTTCTGCGAAGCATTGCAGGCCGTTGGCAGCGAATGCTCCATCGACACCCTCTGGACACTGGTGCAGAAGACCGGCAAGGCCAGCTACCGCTGCATGGAGCTGCTGGACGCCGCTAACACCGGGGCCTTCGGCCAGCCGGAGCCGGTGGAGGTGCCGCTCGTCATCGAGAAAGGGCCGTTCATCGTCATTTCCGGCCACGACCTCTACGACATGAAGTGCCTGCTGGAGCAGACGGCGGGCAAAGGCATCCACGTCTACACCCACTCAGAAATGCTCCCCGCCCACGGCTACCCGGAGCTGAAGCAGAAGTACCCGCATCTGAAGGGCAACTTCGGCACAGCCTGGCAGAACCAGCAGCGGGAGTTTGAGGACATCCCGGCCCCGATCCTCTTCACCACCAACTGCATCATGCCCCTGCGGGAGAGCTACGCCGACCGGGTGTTCACCACCTCGGTGGTGTCCTATCCCGGCGTCCCGCACATCGGGCCAGAGCGGGATTTCTCCCCCGTCATTGCCAAAGCACTGGAACTAGGGGGCTACCCGGAAGACACCGCCATGCCCGGCATCAACGGCGGGCGCAGCGTCGTGACCGGCTTTGCGCGGAGCGCTGTGCTCTCCCACGCCAATGAGATCGTTGCGGCCGTGAAAAGCGGGCAGATCCGCCATTTCTTCCTGGTGGGCGGCTGTGACGGCACCCGGCCTTCCCGCCGCTACTACACCGAGTTCGCCAAGCTCACCCCGCCCGACACCGTGATCCTGACGCTGGCCTGCGGCAAATTCCGCCTGAACGACCTGGATCTCGGCACCGTGGCGGGCCTGCCCCGCATCCTCGATGTGGGCCAGTGCAACGACGCATACAGCGCCATTCAGATCGCGCTGGCGCTGGCCGATGCGTTCCAGTGCAGCGTCAACGACCTGCCGCTCTCGCTGGTGCTCTGCTGGTTCGAGCAGAAGGCCGTCTGCATCCTCATCGCCCTGCTGGCGCTGGGCATCCAGAACATCCGGCTCGGCCCTACCCTGCCCGCCTTCCTCTCGCCGGGCGTGGTGCGCGTTTTGCAGGAAAAGTACAATCTGATGGCCGTCACGACACCGGAGCAGGACCTGAAAGCGATTTTGGGCGAAGGATGAATCCGTTTCATCTCATCATCAAACCGCACAAGAAGTTCAGGCTTTGGTGTACTAAAGTTTGTTGCACCTCCCACTTGAACAATCTTCACGAATCATTATAATAAAGCTAACGGAACAAAGGCGTTCCAGAAGGGTGAAGTCTACCCTTCTGGGGCGCTTTTTTTGTTTTCTGTGCAAGATTGGCTGCGGATCGTGCCGCGGCCCAGAGGATATTTTGAGAGATAAGGATGGGAAAGGCAATGGATCAATTTACGGAAAACGCCACGCCTCTTGGCCTGTATGACCCTCAGTTCGAACACGATGCCTGCGGCATCGGCGCTGTGGTGGACATCAAGGGCCGCAAGAGCCATCAGACGGTCAGCGATGCCCTGAGCATCGTGGAGCGTCTGGAGCACCGCGCCGGTAAGGATGCCGAGGGCAAGACCGGCGACGGCGTGGGCATCATGCTGCAGATCAGCCACAAGTTCTTCTCCAAGGTGGCCGACGAGCTGAATATCAGCCTGGGCAACGAGCGGGAATACGGTGTCGGCATGTTCTTCTTCCCCCAGAACGAGCACCTGCGGGCACAGGCCATGAAGCTGTTTGAGCTGGTCACCCGCAAGGAGGGGCTTGAGTTTCTGGCATGGCGCAGGGTGCCGGTAGACCCCGATGCCGTGGGCCAGAAGGCCCGGGACTGCATGCCCTCCATCTGGCAGTGCTTCATCAAAAAGCCTGCCCGTGTGAGCAAGGGCATTGATTTTGACCGCAGGCTCTACATCATCCGCCGGGTGTTCGAGCAGGCCAGCAACGGCACCTATGTGCCCAGCCTGTCCAGCCGCACCATCGTCTACAAGGGCATGTTCCTGGTGCACGATCTGCGCCTGTTCTACCTTGACCTGCAGGACGAGGATTACGAATCCGCCATCGGCATGGTGCACAGCCGCTTCTCCACCAACACCAACCCCAGCTGGATGCGTGCCCACCCCAACCGGTTCATCCTGCACAACGGCGAGATCAACACCATCAAGGGCAACACCGATGCCATGCTGGCCCGTGAGGAGAGCATCGAGAGCCCCATCCTGCAGGACGACATGAACAAGATCCTGCCCATCATCAACACCTCCGGCTCGGACTCCGCCATGCTGGACAACGCGCTGGAGTTCATGGTGATGAACGGCATGGATCTGCCCCTGGCGGTGATGATCACCATCCCCGAGCCCTGGGAGAACAACAAGAACATCAGCCAGAAAAAGCGCGATTTCTACCAGTATTACGCCACCATGCTGGAGCCCTGGGACGGCCCCGCCGCCATCCTCTTCTCCGACGGCGACGTGGTGGGCGCGGTGCTGGACCGCAACGGTCTGCGCCCCAGCCGCTACTATATCACCAAGGATGGCCGGATGATCCTGTCCTCTGAGGTGGGCGTGCTGCCCTGCGCACCCGACAACATCCTGATGAAAGACCGCCTGCGCCCCGGCAAGATGCTGCTGGTGGATACCGTCAAGGGCGAGGTCGTGGATGACGAGAAGCTGAAGGAATACTACGCCAGCCGCGAGCCCTACGGCGAGTGGATCGACCGGAATCTGGTCCGGCTGAAGGACCTGAAGATCCCCAACATCAAGGTCCCCAGCTACACCGGCGAGGAGCTGACCCGCCTGCAGAAGGTCTTTGGCTACAAATACGAGGAGATCAAGGAGCTGATCCTGCCCATGGCCCGGGCCGGTGCCGAGCCTTCCGGGGCCATGGGCACCGACACCCCGCTGGCTGTCCTGAGCGACCAGCATCCCCCGCTGTTCAACTACTTCAAGCAGCGGTTCGCACAGGTCACCAACCCGCCCATCGATGCCATCCGTGAGAAGGTGGTCACCTCCACCAGCGTCTATGTGGGTGCCCACGGCAACCTGCTGGAGGACAAGCCCGAGAACTGCAAGGTGCTCAAGGTGCAGAACCCCATCCTGACCAGCACGGATCTGCTCAAGATCAAGCACATGAACGTGCCCGGCTTCAAGACCGCCACGGTGTCCATCAATTACTATAAGAACACCAGCCTGGAAAAGGCCATCGACCGCGTGTTCCTGGAGGTGGACCGTGCCTACAAGGACGGTGCCAACATCATCATCCTCTCTGACCGCGACATCGACGAGTACCACGTCTCCATCCCCAGCCTGCTGGCTGTTTCTGCCGTGTCCCAGTACCTCATCCGCACCAAGAAGAGCACGGCCATGGCCCTCATCCTTGAGAGCGCCGAGCCCCACGAGGTGCACCACTTTGCCACCCTGCTGGGCTACGGTGCCTGCGCCGTCAACCCCTATCTGGCCCACGATACCATTGCCCAGCTCATCGACGAGGGTCTGCTGGACAAGGATTACTACGCCGCCGTGGATGACTACAACAAGGCTGTGCTGAACGGCATCGTGAAGATCGCCTCCAAGATGGGCATCTCCACCATCCAGAGCTACCAGAGCAGCCAGATCTTTGAGGCGGTCGGCATCTCCAAGGATGTCATCGACAAGTACTTCACCGGCACGGTCAGCCGTGTGGGCGGCATCGGCCTGGAGGACATTCAGGCGGATGTGGAAGCTGCCCACAACGCCGCCTTTGACCCGCTGGGTCTGGACATCAACATGGAGCTGGCCGACGGCGGTGCCCACAAGTTCCGCAGCGGCAAGGAAGAGCACCTCTTCACCCCGCAGACCATCCATCTGTTCCAGAAAGCCTGCTTCACGGGCGACTACAAGGCCTTCAAAGACTTCACCCGCACCGTGGACAACATGGGTGCCGAGGGCATGCACCTGCGCAGCCTGCTGGACTTCAGCTATGACCCCAACGGCGGCATCCCCCTTGAGGAGGTGGAGCCTGTCAGCTCCATCGTCAAGCGGTTCAAAGCCGCTGCCATGAGCTACGGTGCCCTGAGCAGCGAGGCCCACGAGACCATCGCCATCGCCCTGAATCGTCTGGGCGGCCGGAGCAACACCGGCGAGGGCGGTGAGCCCGAGGAGCGCTACCAGAGCGAGAGCAATTCCAAAATCAAGCAGGTAGCCTCGGCCCGCTTCGGCGTGACCAGCAAATATCTGGTCTCCGCCGAAGAGATCCAGATCAAGCTGGCACAGGGCGCAAAGCCCGGCGAGGGCGGCAACCTGCCCGGTGCCAAGGTCTACCCCTGGATCGCCAAGACCCGCCACAGCACCACCGGCGTGGGCCTGATCTCTCCCCCACCCCACCACGACATCTACTCCATCGAGGATCTGGCCGAGCTGATCTATGACCTGAAGAACGCCAACCGCCACGCCAACATCAACGTGAAGCTGGTCAGCGAGGCCGGTGTCGGCACCATTGCCGCCGGTGTTGCCAAGGGCGGCGCGCAGGTCATCCTCGTCTCCGGTTACGACGGCGGCACCGGTGCAGCCCCCCGCACCTCCATCAAGAATGCGGGCCTGCCCTGGGAGCTGGGCATCGCCGAGACCCACCAGACCCTGATCCTGAACGGCCTGCGCAGCCGCGTCCGCATTGAGAGCGACTCCAAGCTGCTCTCCGGCCGCGATGTTGCCATCAGCTGTATGCTGGGCGCTGAGGAGTTCGGCTTCGGCACCTCCCTGCTGATGTGCGAAGGCTGCGTGATGATGCGTGTCTGCAACCTGGACACCTGCCCCATGGGCATCTGCACCCAGAACCCCGAGCTGCGCAAGCGGTTCAAGGGCAAGCCCGAGTATATCATCAACTACCTGACCTTTGTGGCGCAGGAGCTGCGGGAGTACATGGCCAAGCTGGGCGTGCGCACCATCGACGAGCTGGTGGGCCGCACCGACCTGCTCCATGTCAAGCCTAGTGCTGCCGGCAGCCGTGCCGCCAAGATGAATCTGGACTGCATCCTGCACAACCCGGCCATTGCAAACAGCAACGTCCACTTTGTGCCTGCCGACACCTATGACTTCCACCTTGAGAACACCCTCGACATGAAGGTGCTGATGAAGAAGTTCAAGCTGGGCAGCAAGGCACCCCAGAGCGTCCGGCTGGAGGTCTCCAACACCGACCGCGCCCTGGGTGCCATCTTTGGCAGCGAGATCACCCGCAAGTACGGCAGCTCCCTGCCAGACGATGTCTACACCGCCGAGTGCATCGGCGCAGGCGGCCAGAGCTTTGGCGCGTTCATCCCCAAGGGCCTGACCCTCAGCCTGACCGGCGACTGCAACGACTACATGGGCAAGGGCCTGTCCGGCGGCAAGATCATCGTCCGCCCGCCCGAGGGCATCGGCTACAAGCCCGAGGAAAACATCATCACCGGCAATGTGGCCCTTTACGGTGCCACCAGCGGCAAGGCCTTCGTCTCCGGCGTGGCCGGTGAGCGCTTCTGCGTCCGCAACAGCGGCGCGACCGCCGTTGTCGAGGGCGTGGGCGACCACGGCTGTGAGTACATGACCGGCGGCACTGTCGTGGTCCTGGGCCAGACCGGCAAGAACTTCGCAGCCGGCATGACCGGCGGCGTGGCCTACGTTCTGGACGAGAACTGGGATTTCTACCAGCGGGTCAACAAGGAGACCGTGAGCCTGGAGCCTGTGGAGCACAAGTACGATGTTGCCGCCCTGAAGGAGCTCATCCGTGAGCATGTAGAAGCCACCGGCTCCCCCCGCGGCAAGGAGATCCTGGACAACTTCAGCGAGTACCTGCCCAAGTTCAAGAAAGTCCTCCCCTACGATTACGACCGGATGCTCCGGGTCATCGCTTCCATGGAGGAGCGCGGCCTGGACGGCGAACAGGCACAGATCGAAGCATTCTACGCTGTGCAGAAGAAGAAGTAAGGAGGGCTGGATCATGGGCAAGATCACTGGATTTATGGATTACACGCGCAAGACCAGCACGGATGTCCCGCCGCTGGAGCGCATTGAAAATTTCAACGAGTTTCACGTCTGGCTCTCCCGCGAGGAGCAGCAGACCCAGGCCGCCCGCTGCATGGACTGCGGCGTGCCCTTCTGCCAGGCCGGCATGATGATCGGCGGCATGGCATCGGGCTGTCCGCTGAATAACCTGATCCCCGAGTGGAACGACCTGGTCTATCAGGGCAAGTGGGAGCTGGCGCTCCACCGCCTGCGCGCCACCAACCGCTTCCCGGAGTTCACCAGCCGGGTCTGCCCCGCCCTGTGCGAGGCCGCCTGCACCTGCGGTGATGTGACCGGCAGCAGCGTGACCGTGCGCGAGAACGAGCACGCCATCGTGGAAACAGGCTACGCCAAGGGCTGGCTCCACGCCGCCCCTCCCCCGGCCCGCACCGGCAAGAGCGTGGCCGTCATCGGCAGCGGCCCGGCCGGTCTTTCGGTGGCCGAGTACCTGAACATCCGGGGCCACGCCGTCACCGTGTTTGAGCGCGCCGACCGCGTGGGCGGCCTGCTGATGTACGGCATCCCCAACATGAAGCTGGACAAAGCCGTCATCGAGCGCCGCATCAGGATCATGCAGGCCGAGGGCGTGGAGTTCCGCACCAGCATGGATGTGGGCGGTGCCGTGGATGCCGAGAGCATCCTGAACAGCTACGATGCCGTGGTGCTCTGCTGCGGTGCCAAACAGGCCCGTGACCTGAACGTTCCGGGCCGGGATGCCAACGGCGTGCACTTTGCCGTGGATTACCTCACTAGCGTGACAAAGAGCCTGCTGGACAGCAAATTTGCCGACGGCAGGGCCATTGATGCCAAGGGCAAGAACGTTCTGGTCATCGGCGGCGGCGACACCGGCAACGACTGCCAGGGCACGGCCCTGCGGCAGGGCTGCACTGATCTGGTGGCGCTGGAAATGATGCCGCAGCCCCCCAGGGAGCGTGCCGCCAGCAACCCCTGGCCTGAGTGGCCCCGGGTGCTCAAGGTGGACTACGGCCAGACCGAGTGCATGGCAAAGTTCGGCAAGGACCCCCGTGTCTACCAGACCACGGTCAAAGAATTCCTCAAGGACGATGCAGGCAACCTGACCGCTGCCGTCATCTCCTACCTCAAACCCGAGCGTGACCCCGAGACCGGCCGCACCAACATGGTGCCCACCGGCGAGGAGTTCACCTACAACTGCGAGCTGGCCTTCATTGCCGCCGGTTTCGTGGGCTGTGAGAGCTATGTGGCCGATGCCTTCGGTG
This sequence comes from Faecalibacterium sp. Marseille-Q0746, assembly GCF_017377595.1. Classification (NCBI taxonomy): domain Bacteria; kingdom Bacillati; phylum Bacillota; class Clostridia; order Eubacteriales; family Oscillospiraceae; genus Faecalibacterium; species Faecalibacterium sp. Marseille-Q0746. The sequence goes on from NZ_JAFREI010000009.1 coordinate 70,055, forward strand.
TCAGCCTGACCGGCCGCGGCTGTGTGGACACCGACCACTTCCGCACCAATGTGGACAAGGTGTTCGCCTGCGGCGATATGCGCCGGGGCCAGAGCCTTGTGGTCTGGGGCCTGCGCGAGGGCCGCGACTGCGCCGCCGAGGTAGACCGCTACCTCATGGGCTACACCAACCTGTAAGCCCGCATCCCGGCCATTACTGAACCATTCTCTTTCCTATCCTAAACAAGCAGAAAGCCCCATCGGTATTTTTCGTACCGATGGGGCTTTCTGCGTTATTTTCTTGGGTTTTCTCTCTTCGTGAAGGGGAGCGGGCGAACCCTCTCCGGGCAGTTGCCTTGCCCTCTCAGTCAAAGCCTAACAGCTTTGCCAACTCCCCTAGTAGGGGAGCTGTCGCCGCAGGCGACTGAGAGGTTGTACGAAGGATCACTTCATCTCTTTCACCCTATTCCACCCCCGGATCACTTCCCACCGACCCACAGAAGCGTCTGCGGGCTTATCGGCGGAGATGAGCTGGCTTTCAACAGCCCAAGTCAGAGCCTTCTGCTCGTCGGTGGCATCCTCAGCCATCACAGCGGCAGGGGCGGGTTTGCCAGCTTCGGTCCAGAGGAGTTTTGCCAGTTCGGTGGTGTTCTGGGGGATAGCTGCACCGGCAGGCAGGACAGTGTTCAGGTACAGTTCCGTGCCGATCATGTAACCGGTATAACCCAGCACAGCCGTACCGGCACCGGCAACACCGATCATGGCAGCGGTACCCAGCACGCCGGGACCTTCGCTTTCAATGGTGGCATCCTGCGTCATGGCCTCGATGGTCACAGCCTGTGCAGGCATCTTGAAGGTCAGGGGGTTCTCCTTGACGTTCACATCCAGCTTCGCATCACTGTTAATGCTCCACAGGTCAAACACAATCGCATCGGTGGGGGCGGTGTATTTCACCGTCACTTCGGCATTTTCGGGAACTTTAGCCGTCAGGGTGCCATCCTCGGCCTTGGTAAATTCCACTGCCTTGCCGTCAGCATCCTTCACGGTCACTTCGGCGTTCTTGACGGTCAGGTCGTACCGCTTGACAACAGGAGCAACCGGTTCGGTATCTTCCTTCTTGTCATTGTCCTTGTTGGTGTCATCCGGCTTGTTGTCGCCCGGCTTCGGGGGCAGGGTGCCGCCGTTGTTGGTCAGCTTGCTTTCGTCAAACTTGCCGCCGGAGATCACACCGGCTTTCTCATTGGTCACAGCACCGGTAAAGTTGCCGTTGCCAATGGTTCCGTTGTTTGTCACCTTGCCGGAAAACGTACCATCGTTAATTGCGCCATTATTGGTCACTTCGCCGGAAAACGTACCATTCTCAATTTTACCATCGCTCTCGTTTGTCACGCCTCCAGAGAATTGGGTCGCCTTTTCTCCGGTCGTTGTGATTGTGCCCTTATTGGTCACTTCACCAGTTACGGTACCGCCGTTGGCGTTCAGGGTTCCGTCGTTTTCAATGGGAATGTTCAGGGTACCACCCGTACCACTGTCAATCAATGTCAGATTACCATAATTGATGATTTTCTTTTCGGCGTTTTCTCCAGCAACCTGCTTGCCCGTCAGATCAACAGTAACTGTAACGCCTTCGGGGATGGTCAATGTATTAGTCATGGCGTTCGGTGCCACATAGCTCAGGAATTTGAGCTGAGCATTCCCATGCGCTTTGTCTTGAATCGCTCTTAAGGTTGATTCATCCGGCCAACTGTAGTCAATCAGTTTGACATACGCCTCATATTCTACCTCATTGCGTACACCAGCAGTGGAAGCATCTTCAATTCTTTTGAATTTTCCGCTTTTAATCTCTCCCGCAGACTCATTTACGACTGTTCCGGTAAACTCAGCACTCCCCTCTCCGGTAATCGTGCCAAAGTTTCGGATTTTTCCGCTGACCGTAGCATTATCTACATGCAGCTGAACACCCTTATGAATGACCATATCATAGCTTTCACTGTTTGTAATGGTGCCGCCATTCAGTAAGATCTCTGTATTGCTACGAGCGGAAGTCCATAAACCATATCCTTTGTTGTTGTCGATGGTTCCTCCACTCATTGTGAACTTGGACGTTCCACTCGAAGCAATCGAAACACCATCATTGCTGCAATTTTTGATTTCAGCCGAGTCGCTCATGATAAAAGTACAGGTGTTCCCAGAGTCAGGATACATTTTTACGCCTGCACCTTCTGGTGCTGTACAATTTTCAATTGCGCCTCCGGTCATGTTGAAGGTGCCATCTCTCATGTACACACCGCCACCGCTTATGCTTGCGGTAAAGCCCTGAATGGTGCCGCCACTGATCGTCAGGGCACTGCCGGAGCCTTCCATATAGATTGCTCCGCCGTGACCTGTTACCGTACCATTGCCCTGAATGATACCTTTGCCCACACTATCCTTGATTTCCAGCGTGCCGCCATTCGAGATGTTAAACGCTCTCTGGTTATTTGCCGCTGTAATGGTGTGACCGTTCAGATCAATGCTCAGTTTTTTATTATTGATAGAGAGAGTGCCTGTTAACGCAATATCGCCGCTCAACTGGACATTTCCGCCGTCTCTAGCAGCATCTCTCAGCCCCGTCAAATCTGAAACCAGTGTAGCTGTACCGCTCGAAGTGCCGCCCGTTGCGTCCGACAGCGTTATCGCATCATCTCCCGGGGTTGTACCCCCCCTACTGTTGCCAGAGCGGGTGCAGGCATCATGCTGACTGCCATACTGACTGCCAGTGCCATACTAATCAATCGTTTTTTCATCTGCAAAAGCCCCCTTATAAAAATATGTTCCGCAGATCTGCCCCGGCAGGAAAGCCGGACACATCCGTTGCTTTTTTGTCCACGGTGGGCAAATCATCGGCATCATTATAACAAATTTTGGAGCATTTGGCAATGTTTTAAGGCAAATTGTCGAATATCCGGTAAAATGGCCTTTCAGCCTGCATTTCGTCCCGAGGAAGGCGGTGATTCTGTCAAGCCACTTGCAAATGACAAACCCACACAGAAACAGCAACAGCGGCCTGCCCTCTCCGGCAGGCCGCTTTGCGTCAATCTTCTCTCTTCAATTCTTCTTGCAGCAGCCGTTTGAACAAAACCGGGTAATTACTTGCACCATGCACGATATGGTAGACGAACACAGTATCCACAATCAGCCGATAGACGCAGAGATACTGCCCGGCGATCACATAGCGATAGCCGCTTTTCAGCAGTTCGGCATCTCTTGGAAGCGAACCCGACAGCGGGAAACGTTCCAACCGCGAAAGAGAATCCAAGATTCGATCCGTGATTTTTCGGGCAGAATTCGGCCCTACCAGATTCATGTGAAGCTCTGCGATTGCTTCCAGTTCCCGCTGTGCCGACTCCAGAATTTCGATCTTAGCCACGACGATAGATCTCCTCCAGCCGTTTTCTGGAATCCTCCAGTGTGTAAGCCGGAGCACCAGCAAGCCTTCCCTGTTCCGCTGCTTCCAGCTTTGCCCGGAGTTTCAACGCCTCTTCCCGCTGTTCAAATGCTTCAATGCTCATTACAACAAGGTCGCCCTCTCCATTCTTTGTAATGTAGATCGGCTCACCCGCTCCGTGCGCCAGATTTGAAATGGAACCGTAGTCATTGCGAAGCGCTGTAGACGACTTGATGATCATAGTGCACACCCCCATAAATGATTCTAATATAATTCTATCAGAATCATTCATTTTCTTCAAGCGTTCTCATCAAAAAAGCGGCCTGCCCTCTCCGGCAGGCCGCTTTGCGTTCAATCCGTATCGTATTCGGTACCGGCCCCACCGGTCGGCGGCTCCGTCTGCGCGGCAGACGGTGTGGCACCGGCAGAAGGGGTCGTGGTCTCGGGCGGGGTGGCGGGCACCTCGGCCTCGACCTCTGCCGCCATATAGACGATGATGGTCGAGCCGACCTCCACCATGGCACCGGGCTCCTCGCTGCAATAGGCCACACAGCCCGAGACATAGGAGCCATCGTTATAGATGGGATAAAAGCTCGCATTCAGCCCCACCTGCGCCAGCTGCTGCTCCGCGCCATCCCGGGTAAAGCCTGCCACGTTGGGCATCTCCACCATCTGCGGGCCGCGGCTGACCACCAGATCGATGGTGCTGCCCTTTTCGATGACCTCTCCGGCTTCGGGGGTCTGACGGATGATCTTGCCCTTTTCCACGGTATCACTGTATTCCATGGTCACATAGAACAGGTAATCCCCGGCATAGCTGTTGTTGTTGCGCACCTGCGAATCGTAGTCCATCCCCACAAAGTCAGGGGCCAGATTCACCGGCTCTGTCACCAGTGAGCTGGCCGGTTCGGAGGCCGGGGTGGATTCCGCAGGCTTTGCGGTGTGCAGCCCCTGATTTACCAGTCCCCACACGATGAGCAATGTCAGGATGGCCAGCAGGATCAGGATGGCCGCCAGCAGGTTGCGCAGGCTGAGGATATGCTTTTTCCGCTCCTCTTCCTCGGTGGACTGAGGGCGCGGCGCGGCCTGCTGCAGAGTCTGGGTGAGCTCCATGGTATACTCCTGGCTGCTCAGTGCCCGGAACAGCTGGGGCACGGTCTGGATGCGCTCGGCAGGCCTGAGCTGCAAGCCCATCCAGAGCACATCCGAAACATACTCCGGCACCGCCCGTTCCAGCGTGCGGGCGCGGGGGTTGGAGTCCGACACCAGACGCTGTGCCGCAGGAACAGGGCTCTGCCCGCAGACCATCCGGTAGACCACGGCGGCAAGGCTGTATTCGTCGGTGTAACGGCCCTCGAATTCGGTGGTGGAATACTGCTCCGGTGCCGAGTAGCCCTCGTACAGCTGCTCGTGCAGGCCGCTGCCTGCCGTGCGCAGCCCCACGGTGGCGTAGCCCGTCAGGCGTGCCCGGCCGTTTTCCAGCACCCGGATATTTTCCGGGCAGATGCCCCGGTGCACCAACCCTACCTGATGCATGGCCGCCACGCCGTCAAACACAGGCTGCAGCATATTGCGGGCCGTCTCGGCCGAAACCGGGCTGGGACGCTCATCCAGCCACTGCTGCAGCGGGATGCCGCCGGGGTTTTCCATCACGGCGTAGACGGTGTTGTTCTCCTCGAACACGTCCAGCACAGCCTCCAGACCGTTTGCGGGGGTGATGCGCTGGATGGAGCGGTAGAGATCGGCAAAGTCCATCCGGGTGGTCTTGAACAGCACCTCGCTGCCCAGCTTGGGCCGGAGCAGCGCATCCGTGCCCCGCTCCGCTGACAGCGTCAGGGGCATATACTCCTTGATGGTCACCCGGAACCGCCCGACGTTCTCCACGCCCCGGTACAGGATGCCCTCGCCGTCGATGCTCTGCATCTCGCCCACGGTATACCGCCCGGCCAGCAGCGTGCCCACTGGCAGGCTGCCCGCCGGGTTGCGCCCGGCCAGTACCCCGCCGCAGTGCGGGCAAACCGACACCCGGCTCTCCAGCTCGCCCATGCAGTACGGGCAGATGCGTTTTGCTTCCATGTGCGCCACCTCGTTTCTTCGTGGTCTGTTTCAAATTATTGTACCATATTTGCCCCCGCCGCGCAATCCGCAAAGCAAAAAAGCGCCGCCCTCTGAGTTTTTTCACAGGGGGCAGCGCTCAATTCGCACCAATATCAGCAGTAGAACTTCGATTCACCAAACACATCATTCCACTGTGCCACAATGTAGCTTGAACGGCTTTCCAGAACATCTACAATTGCGCTCAACGTTCTGGCAGGAATCTTCGAGTTATTGTTGGCCACGATACAGCCTCCCGCTTCCGTAATCCAGATCTTTGTTGCACTGGCATTCGGAACACCCTTTGCAACATGGACATGAACCGGTTCCAGCGGTGCACCTTCATTGCTCCAGAAGAAAATCACATAACCAAACAGCCGGAACAGACTAGGCACTTTCGATCCCCCCCTCATGCGAGAAGCGGATCAGAAGATGTGCCGTTGATTTGACCAACTCTTTCAGGCTCGCCATCTCCATTTCAGAATAGCCATTATTGGTCCACAAATACCCCGGCAGAATACAGGTCGCCGACTTAAAGCCATTTTCTACAGGTGTTTCAATCTGTACCTTTACCTGCTCCTGATTACCATTCTGAATTGGCGAGGAATAAACGATTTCCGTCCCATCATTCAAGGTCATAAAAGGATAAAGCATCCAAACACCCTCTTTCCTAAAAGAAGTATACCATGAAATCCAGAAAGTTTCAATTATCGATAAATATCATCGCCGAGGCTGGTTTTAAACACTTAAGGGCGGAGGAGATGATCGTGGTTGCCTGCTGATGCTTCTTCCGCCATGTAAAAAGCCGCTCTTTGTGCATCACAACACAAAAAGCGGCTTCATTACGTCCTTATTCAGACCTGCGGTGCATTATTCCGGCAGATCCTCTTCGTTCTCCAGGCTGTGCCAGACATTCTGGACATCGTCGTTGTCCTCCAGGGCATCCAGCAGCTTGCCCATTGCCTTGAGCTGATCGGGGTCGGTCAGGCGGGTGGTGGTCATGGGGACCATAGCCAGGTCGTCGCTCAGGATCTCGTAGCCCTTCTCTTCCATGGCCTTAACCACAGCGGAGTAGTTCTCGGGATCGGTGGTGATCTCAGCAGCCTCTTCGCCTGCATCAAAGTCCTCGGCACCGGCATCCAGAGCATCCATCATGGCCTCGTCGGCATCCTTATCCTCCAGAGAGATGTCAATGACACCCTTCTGGCTGAACAGGAAGGCCACACAGCCCATAGCGCCCAGGTTGCCGCCGTTCTTATCGAAGTAGTGGCGCAGGTCGGCAGCGGTACGGTTGCGGTTGTCGGTCAGGGTCTCGACCATGACAGCAACGCCGCCGGGGCCGTAGCCCTCGTAGGTGATGGCCTCGAACTCGGTCTTGTCGCCGCCCTCAGCCTTCTTGATGATGCGCTGGATGTTATCGTTGGGCACGCTCATGCGCTTTGCCTTGGCGATCAGGTCTGCCAGCTTGCTGTTGGAAGCCGGGTTGGGGCCGCCGTCACGGACGGCAACGCTGATCTCACGGCCGATCTTGGTAAAGACCTTTGCTCTTGCGCCATCGGTCTTTTCCTTCTTGCGCTTAATGTTGTTCCATTTGCTATGTCCAGACATGGGAACCTCCTAAAGTTTTATCGAAATCTCCGCCTGCGGGCAGACGGGCTGTGGTCGCCCGCTTGTGGCAGCACACAAAATCTAACTCTATTATTGTAGCACAATCACGAATCCCATTCAAGGGCTCCGGGCGTGTTTTTCGCTTGTTCGTGTTGGAAAACCGGCTTTTCAGGCCGGTTTACAGCAGCCGCAGGGCCTTGGGGTAATGGTTTTTGACCCGTCCGCCCGACACCTTGCCGCCGCCCATGGGGCAGCCATCCACGGTCACGCAGCACCAGCCATCAGCGGCAGTGTCCGCGGCGATCTCACGGCCGGAAAGGTACTCCGTTACCCGCGGGTCGGCAAGGGTCAGTGCTTCGCGGTTGGTGCAGAGCGCGCCGAATGCCGTGAACAGGTGGTGCTCCGGCACGAAGCGTCCCTTCTGCACGCTGCCCACGAACACCCCCGCCCGCAAGACATGCAGTCCCGTCTGTGGAAAGGGTACGGGCAGCAAAACGCTGCCGCCATGCACCACGGCAGGGCGGTCCGCCAGCGCCGGGAAATACTGCCGGGCAAACTCCTGCCATGCAGCAAGGCTCTGGGCCGGGGTGGCCTCCCCTGCCCCGGCATCCCGGCTGCGGGCGCTGCGGCCCTGCACAGCCTCCCGCAGGGCACGGCTGCTCTCCCGGCGGGCGCTGCGGGCATCCGGGGCCTTGGCAGGCTTGCCGCCCCTGCTTCCCTTCTGCTTTTTGCTCTGCTCTGCGGCAGCAGCCAGCCAGAGTTCTTCCTCTGCCGTATAGGTTCCGGGGGCAGGCAGCGCCCGCGGCGTGCCAGCCTTGACCAGACGGGCAATAAAATGCCCCTCGCCGCCCTGACAGGGCCAGATCCGGCGCACTTTGTTCACATCCAGCGGCAGGCCGCCGGTGCGGTTTGCCTCACCCGGGCTGCCAAAGCTGTAATCCACATTGCCGAACACATCGGCCAGCGTGAACTCCGGGTGGCGCTGCAAAAATGCCGCCACCTGTCCCTCGTCCTCTTCCGGGGCAAAGGTGCAGGTGGAGTAGATCATCTCGCCGCCGGGGGCCAGGCAGGCCGCCGCGTTGTCCAGGATCTGTGCCCCCAGTGCGGCGCACTGCTTTACCAGCGCTTCACAATGCTGGGTCACAGCCACGGCTTCCTTGCGGAACATCCCCTCGCCGGAGCAGGGTGCATCCACGAGAACACGGTCAAAAAACTCCGGCAGAGCGGCGGCAATGCGGCCAGTGTCCTCGTTCAGCACCACGGCGTTGGGCACGCCCATCCGCTCCAGATTGCTCCGGAGCACCTCGGCGCGGGCGGCAACGAACTCGTTGCTCACCAGCAGTCCCTGCCCGCCCAGCGCTGCCGCCAGCTGGCTGCTCTTGCCGCCGGGGGCCGCGCAGGTATCCAGCACCCGCATCCCGGGCCGGACCCCCAGCAGGGGCGCGGCACTGGAAGCGGAAGGCTCCTGCGAGTAGAACACGCCCGCATGGTGGTAGGGGTGCCGCCCGGGCTTGAAGGCGGGGTCCTGCACCACAAAGCCTGCCTTGCAGAAGGGCGAGGGCTCCACCGGAAAATCTGCCTGCGCGGCAAACTGCTCCGGCGCAGCACGCAGGGCCGAGACCGTTACGCCCCGGGCAGCAGTCTCCTGCGGGGCGGCATAGAGAGCATCGAACCGGTCGCCCAGCAGAGCGCGCTCCCGGCGCTCAAAATATTCCGTAGGCATGAAAGCTTATCCTCCCATGAATAAAGCCGCCGTTCGCGGCAAAACTAAGGCTGTGAGGGAAAGCCCCCTCACGAAAGGAGTAACGAACCATGAAGGACCACAGCGAGAATCGCACCGAAAACCGCACGAACAACTGCAAGAACCAGAGCCAGAACCGCACCACCAATCAGACCACCAACGAGCACAAGCACCCCAACCAGTATACCAAGGGTGCTGACGACGAGGGTGCCAAGAACAAGAAGTAACACCGCATAAGAAAGCCCGCTGCCTTCCCTGCACTGTTTTCCAGTGCGGAAAGCAGCGGGCTTTCGCGTTTTATTTCTGGTTCGGGTCAAACTGCTGCCACAGGGCATCGAACAGCTCTTCCACACGGGCCATCTGCCCGGTGAGGTAGAGCCAGCCCAACAGACACTCAAAGCCGGTGGAAGCGCGGTATTCCTCGGGGGAAGCGTGCTTGGCCACACTGGCCTTGCTGGCGTTGCGGCCCCGCTTGAACACAGCCAGCTCCTCCTCTGTGAAGAGCGGCTCCAGCAGCTGCTCCTCCCGGAACTGTGCCCGGGCCGAGACATACTTGACCTTTTCCACATTGAGCTTACCTGCCGACATCCGGTGGTGCCGTGCCAGACGGGTGCGCACCAGCAGTTCCAGCACGCTGTCTCCCACAAAGGCCAGCGCCAGCGGATTCAGCTCACGGGGGTCGATGGTTTCCGATTCGTTCATAAGAAAATCCCTTTTGTCAGCGCCCTCACCCTCTCCGTCAGTGCTTCGCACTGCCACCTCTCCCGAAGGGCGAGGCTTTGGCAATCCACGCAAAACAGCTTGTTTTTGCCAAGGGCTCCCCCTTTGGGGGAGCTGGACGCGAAGCGGCCTGAGAGGGCGAGCCAGTTAACCTCTTAGAAGATATAATCGAACTGATACTCACCAATGAGGATGGTGTCGTTCTCCTGCACGCCCTTTTCCACCAGTTCGGTCAGGATGCCGCTCTCATCCAGCTGACGCTGGAAATACTGCAGGCTCTCGTAGTCATCCACATTGCTGCCGGCCAGGATATACTCCAGCCAGGGCGCGTCGATGCTCCACACATGGGCCTCCATCCGCTGGATGGTATAAGCACGGTCGTTGGCCTTGGGCTCGGGCTTCTTGTACTCGGGGGTGAACACGGGCACCGGCGGGATATCCTTCAGGCGGTTGTAGACCAGGCCCGGCAGCTCCCACACGCCCTGCATGGTGGCGGCAGAGATGGGCACAAAGGTCAGGCCCTTGCCCTCCACATAGCTGCGGAAGCTCTCGATCTGCTCCTCGGTGGCCAGGTCGCACTTGTTGCCCACCACGATCTGGGGGCGCTGTGCCAGCTCGGGGCTGAACTTTGCCAGCTCCTCGTTGATCTTTTCAAAGTCCTCCACCGGCTCACGGCACTCGCTGCCGGAGACATCCACCACATGCAGCAGCAGGCGGCAGCGCTCCACATGGCGCAGGAAGTCGTGGCCCAGACCAATGCCCTCGCTGGCACCCTCGATCAGGCCGGGGATGTCGGCACAGACAAAGCTGGCACCCTCACCCACCGACACGACACCCAGGGTGGGCACCAGCGTGGTGAAGTGATAGTTCGCGATCTTGGGCTTGGCCGCGCTGATGGTAGAGATGAGGGTGGACTTGCCCACATTGGGGAAGCCGATCAGACCCACATCAGCAATCAGCTTCAGCTCCAGCGTCACCTGGATGTCCTCGCCGGGCATACCGGGCTTGGCAAACTTGGGGATCTGGCGGGTAGGCGTTGCAAAATGTGCGTTGCCGTAGCCGCCGCGGCCGCCCTTTGCGATGGTGACGGGGGTGTGGTCGGACAGGTCCGCGATGACCAGCCCGCTCTCCGCGTCCTTGATCACGGTGCCCAGCGGCACCTTGATGATGAGGTTTTCGGCATTCTTGCCGTGGCAGAGGCTTGCGCCGCCCTTGCCGCCCTCGGGGGCAGTGTACTTGCGCTTGTAGCGGAAGTCCATCAGGGTGGAAAGATGATCGTCCGCCACAAAGATGATGTCACCGCCGCGGCCGCCATCACCGCCGTCTGGGCCGCCAGCGGCCACGAACTTCTCACGATGGAAGCTCACTGCGCCATCGCCGCCCTTGCCCGCATGGAGCCAGATGGTGGCGATATCGATAAAATTGGTTTGTGCTGCCATACAGCCCCTCCTATTCTTAAAAAGCCTTTTCCCTATATTCAGCTCCCCTACTAGGGGAGCTGGCCGCGCCAAAGTGCGGACTGAGAGGTTTGATTTCCAAACAGAAAAGGCTTTTTCGTTACCTAAAAAGAGCCGGGCCACGAGGGTCCGGCTCTTCGGGTTGCAGTTTTTCAGGCAGAAGTTACTGCTTCACGCTGCACTTCTTGCCGCTCTTGCCCACGCGCTCAAAACGGACAGTACCGTCAACCAGAGCAAACAGGGTATCATCGCTGCCCTTGCCAACGTTCTCACCCGGCATGATGTGGGTGCCACGCTGACGAACCAGGATGTTGCCGGCCAGAACGAACTGACCGTCTGCACGCTTGGTGCCCAGACGCTGTGCTGCGGAATCGCGGCCGTTCTTGGTGCTGCCTACGCCCTTTTTATGTGCCATTGTAATTTACCTCCTTAGCCGTTGATCGCAGTGATCTCAACCTTGGTGTAGGGCTGACGATGGCCCATGCGGCGAGCACTGTGCTTCTTTGCGCGATAGGTGATGATGTTCAGCTTCTTGCCCTTGCCATTCTTGATGACCTTGGCAGAAACGGAAGCGCCCTCAACAACGGGAGCGCCAACCTTGACAGAACCCTCCTCGCCAATAGCGAGAACCTGATCAAACTTCACTTCGGAGTCGGCCTCAACGTCCAGCTTTTCGATGTAGACGATGTCGCCCTGCTCCACGCGGTACTGCTTACCGCCGGTAACAATGATTGCGTACATTTGTTTCATTCCTTTTCGTTGTACTCGCTGGTCGTAAAGGCAGGCCCTCACGGGGCCGTTTCCGGTGCCCACACCATGCGGCTAGAATATTATAGCAGAAAAAAGTCCGCTTTGCAAGGGCTTTTTGCACTTTACTCCGGATTTTTTTCGTTCTTTTCCGGGTGTTCGCGCCGGTCCAGCGCTTTCTTTACGGTTTCATTCCACGCTGCCGTTTTCTCAACGAACTCCGCGCGGGATGCAGAGGCCGGCAGAGCAGCGTCCGTCCCCGCAAAAGTGATGGGGCCGTCCAGCTTTTTCATCCGTGCCCGGTTCTCGCTGTTCAGGGGCAGCTCTACCATCAGGGGCTTGTCCCTGAACTTCCTTGTCAGGAGAATCTCGGCGATCACGCCGCCCACAACGGCAATACCTGCCACCAGCTGGGACACCCGCAGGCCGATGCTGGGCACCAGCAGCAGGCTGTCGGTGCGGAGGGCTTCGATCCAGAAGCGGCCCGCGCCGTACCAGACGAGGTACCGCAGGGCGATATCCCCTGCAAACCTGCGCTTTTTGAGGTAGCGCACCAGCAAGAACAGACCCACAAAGCACCAGATGCTCTCATATAAGAAGGTGGGATGCACCGGCAGGTTCGGGTCGATGGTCACGCCTTTGGGCACCGTAACCACGCTGCTCGTCAGGTAATCGTGGGTCGCCTGGCTGTACATGCCCCAGGGCAGAGTGGTGTTGCAGCCAAAGGCCTCCTGATTGAAGAAGTTGCCCCAGCGGCCGCAGCCCTGCCCGATGAGGAAGCCCATGGCCGCCAGATCGAACATGGGCAGCACGGGAACTTTCCGCCACTTACAGGCCAGACCTCCGAACAGAAAGGCTCCGATGATGCCGCCGTAGATGGCAAGACCGCCATCCCGGATGGCCAGCACATCTTTCAGGCTGTGGTACTGATAGGGCGAAAGGGCCACATAGTAGAGCCGGGCACACAGGATTCCCATGACCACACCGATGAGGATGACATCCACCATGGCATCGGCATCCACGCCGAACTCCACACTGTGCCGGAACGCGAACACCAGCGCCAGGCACATGCCCACGGCAATGCAGACACCGTACCAGTAAATGTTCATGCCTCCGATGGAAAAGGCCACGCGGTCAAGCTCAAAGCTCAGCCCCAGCCCCGGAAACTGCACCAGATTCGTCATTCTTCCATCTCCTCCTCATCGTCCGGCTCTTCCCCGGCCGTGCCGTCGGGCTGGATGTACATCACAGCCATCCGCTCCTCGCTCAGGATCTTCTGCAGCGCCGCGTCGGCATCCTCTGCCGTCAGCGCCGCCAGCGTGGCGATCTGCTGGGCCACGGTCTGGCCGCTGAGGGCAAAGTCTGCCATCTGGCTGGCCGAGTCCTCTACGTTCTCCAGATTTTCGATCAGCTGGCCGTATTTTTCATGCTTGCACAGGGTAAAGATCTCCCGATCCACGCCCTCAGCACGGATGCGCCGGATCTCCTCCAGCAGCAGCTGCTTCACGGTGTCGGGCACATCGCTCTCGCCGGTGAACAGGATGCAGCAGCAACCGTCCACCCGGAGCACCTCCCCGCCAAAGCCGGGGTTGGTCAAGCCCTCATCATAGAGCTTCCGGTAGAGCCTCGACATGCCGCCAGAGATGCAGCAGAGAATGAGGTCATACAGGATCTCGCTGCGCAGGTCGTCATGCTGCAGCGGCCGCTCCTTGAAGCCGATGCCGAAGCAGGGCTTGGACACCGGCATTGTAATGGTCTTTTCGGCAGCGGCCAGCGTCATGGGTTCCTCTGTCCAGAGCCGCTGTACCCGCTCCACCGGGCGCGCTTCCATCAGGCCGTGGCGCGCACAGGCCGCCAGGATCTGTTCCATGCTGGTGCTGCCTGCGGCGGCCAGCACCATGTTGTTGGGGGCATAGAACGCCTTGCAGCAGTCGTACAGCATCTCCGGCGTGATCTCTGCAATGCTTTCCACCGTGCCCGCAATGTCGCTGCGGATGGGGTGGCTGTGATACAGGCACTCACACAGGCCGGTGATGAGCCGCCAGTCGGCGCTGTCGTCATACATTTTGATCTCCTGCCCGATGATGCCCTGTTCCTTGGCGATGGTCTGCTCAGTAAAGTAGGGACGGCCCACCATGCCCAGCAGCACATCCAGGCTTTCGTCCAGCTGCTCGGTGGCGGTAAACAGGTAGCAGGTGCGGTCAAAGCTGGTAAAGGCATTGGCGTTGGCACCGGTCTTGGCGAACTTTGCAAAGGCATCGCCGTCCTCATCCTCAAACATCTTGTGTTCCAGAAAATGTGCCACACCGGCGGGCAGGTGCACTTCCCTGCCGTCCACCCGGAAATCCCGGTCAATGGAGCCAAAGCGGGTGGCATAGATGACATGAGTGCCAGAATAGCCCGGCATGGGCCGCACCAGCACCGTCAGGCCCGAGGGCAGCACCTTCCACTCATCGGCGGCGGCCTCGGTCAGGGCACGGTTCGTGTTCTGTTCAGGCATGGGCGCTCTCCTCCTCTCGGGTCAGAAGATAGCTGACTGAAAGGGTCAGCTGCCGCAGGACGGTGCGGACATCCTCCTCGGTCACAGCCTGCAGGGCCGCGCGGGCATCGTCCGGGGTCTGCACCGGGCCGCCCCGCAGCACCTCCATGTAATACCAGGTCTCAATGCCGCCCAGCGTATCCTCAATGCCCGCCATCCCGCTCAGCAGGGAGCGGCGGCAGTCCTCAAGCTCCTCAGCCGTGATGGGGCCGCTGCGCAGGTCATCCAGCTCCTTCAGGATCGCTTTTTCGGCCCGGGCCGCGTCGGCGTGCTCCACGCCGCTGTTCACAGCCATGCTTCCGGTAAAGCTCTGGAAGCTGGACGAGCAGTAATAGCACAGATGATCCCGTTCCCGCACGTTCAGGAACAGGCGGCTGGTCACACTGCCGCCATACAGCGCCATGGCAAGCCGCACCGCCGCCATCTGGTCGGGGCGCATGGGCACGCCCAGCGTGAACAGCATGCAGAGCTTGGCCTGCACCGTGTCAAAGCACTCTACCCTGCGCACGGCATCCTGCCGGGGCATGGCAAGGTTCTCGCACAATGGCAGCGGGGCCCGCCCGATGTGGGAAAGCTCTTCCAGCAGGGCCTGCTTCACCTGCTCGGTCTCCGCTTCCCCGCAGCCCAGCACCAGCAGCTCGATGCTGGCGGTGCGGAGCATCTCACGATAAGCCTCTGTCAGCGTTTCCGGGGTCAGGCCGTCCACCTCGTCCAGATAGCCCTCCTGCCGGATACCGGCAGGGCTGCTCCCAAAGAACTCCCGGTTGGCCTGCCGCTGGCAGTAGATGCGCTTTTCGTTGATCTCATCCTCCAGCGCCTTTTTCAGCATCTGCTTTTCGATGGTGACCGCCTCCGGGTCAAACACACCGCCCACAAAATAGGGATGGAACGCCGTGCCCAGCGCCAGCGCGGCATACTCCCGGGTCAGGGCCTCGCCCTCCAGTGCAAAGCGGTCCTTGATGCCGGTCACACTGACGCAGAGGTTGTGGTTTGCACCCAGCGGGCGGGCATCCACGGTCAGATCCGCGCCGTACAGCCGGGCAAGCTTTTTGGTCATCTGGGTCATATCCGGGCAATCCGCATAGCCCCGCTCCATCAACAGAGGCAGCAGAGCGTGGGCGGTTGCCGTCTCCCGCCGTGCCGGAAACGCAAAGTGGATGCTGATCCGGCAGCGGTTGAATTTCTGCGCCGGGTCCCAGGAAAGATGGACCCCGGGCGCGATCTCGGTTCGTCTCAACAGTCGTTCTCCTTTTTGTTACAGCTTTGTGCGCTCCAGCGCAAGGAACTCCTCCAGCGAGAGTCCGGACGCGCGGATGGCGAGGGCATTTTCCACCCCCACATAGCGCCAGTGCCAGGGCTCGTATACCATGCCGGTGGCGGCCTGCCGCTCCTCCGGCCAGCGGAGGACAAAGCCATACTCCGCAGCGTAGGCGGTCAGCCACTCGTAGGCGCGGGTATCGGCAAAGCGGGTGGTCTTTTCGGTGCAGTCCGGGCTGAGGATGTCCGCCGCATAGCCGGTGGCCTGCTCGCTGGCATTGGCCGGGGGGCAGACGCAGGCGGCATAGGCCGCAGCCTCCTCTTCGGAAAGCCCCTTTTCCAGATACACCTGCTTCCGGGCATCAAAGGCCGCTTCCCGTGCGGAAACATCCTGATAGCCCGTCACCAATTCCAGCGTGATACCGTCTGCCGCCGCAGCTGCCGCCATGGCGTGGTACTGCTCTGCGGCTTCCGCTTCCAGCTGCTGGCCCGTGGCATCATCCGCCACCGCAAGGGCCGGGGCAGGCTCTGCGTCCAGCGGCAGATTGCCGTTCACCAGCACCAGCCGGGCATCGGCAAGGTTCAGCTGGTATTCGGTGCCATCGTAATTTCTGGCCACAAAGTCCTCCGGCCCCGCGATCAGGGCGTGGGCCTTGGGCAGCAGCCATAAAATGCCGCTGGTCATCAGGGCAACAGCCGCGCCGCAGGCCGCCAGAAACACGGCCCAGTTCCGTGCCAGACGCAGGCAGCGCCGGATCCTCCACTCCCGCCGGGTCATCCGCCGCCGGGGCGCTTGCTTGTTTTGGTTCATCGATATCGGTTCCCTTCTCACATCATTTCGCAATGCACAGCCGCACAATTACATTATTTTATTATACACTTCTTTCGCCGGGGTGTAAACGGAAAGGGATGTTAAAAAATTGTGTCTTTCAAAAAAGGGAGTTCCGTTACGGACGAACGTCCGAGCAGAACTCCCTTTGGGGTTTATAAAAAATCCCGCGTTAAAGCGCTTTCCTCAATTCAGAATTTTCCCGTCAATGGAGAGGGTGACCGGCTACCGTGGCAGAGGACTCGTTCAGCATGGTATGGTCCAGCTCACATTTTGTAAAGGAGCAGTCCACAAATACGCAGTCTGCAAAATCGCAGCTCTCAAAAATTTCCCCGGCAAACGACAGGCCAGTAAACCGTTCCCCTTCACAATAACGTTCCGTCATGTAATTCTCCTATCAGCGCAGTTCTTCCAGCAGGGCAGTGCAGCCCTCCAGCACATCCTGAAATTCCGAGTTGTCGTTCTCAGTATACCATGATTTTTCTCTGCGGAAAAGATACCAGGAAATAAAAACGGCCCCGGAGGGCTTGTTACAGCTCTCCGGGGCCACTTTATGTGCGTGTGTGACTTAGCGCACACGACCGGCGTTTTACTCGATTGCAATCAGATTCGGGTTCTCAGGCAAAGCCTTCGTCTGCTGAGGAGCAGGCAGCTCGACGTGCAGGACACCATCCTCGAACTTTGCGTGGATGTCTTCCTTCTTCACATCGCCCACGTAGAAACTGCGCGCGCAGGTGCCGGAGAAGGATTCGCGCCGCAGATAGCGACCCTTCTTATCCTTTTCGTCGTTGCTGTGGCTGCGGGCTGCCACGCCTTTTTTCGTTGCCGCCTGGTTTGGCACTTTTCAACGGCCCCGTTCCGTGTTACAATAGGAAAAAACGAAACCGGGTGATTTTTTGGAATTTTATGGTACCATCGGCCCCGCCTGTGCCCAGCTGGAGACCTTGCAGCGCATGGTGGAAGCTGGCATGACGGGCATCCGCATGAACCTTTCCCACGGGCCCCTTTCGGCCCACAAAGACTGGCTGGATATCATCCACGCCGTGGGCATCCCCCAGCTGCTCATCGACCTGCAGGGGCCGGAGCTGCGCATTGGCACGCTGCCCCAGCCCCTTGTGCTGGAACCAGGCCAAAGCCTCCGGCTGGGGCAAGGGGGTATCCCCTGCCCGGCGGCGCTGGTGCATGCAGCCCGGCCGGGCCAGAACCTCCTGCTGGACGACGGCAGGCTCCTTGTGCAGGTGGCCGAAGCCGATGGCGCTGCCCTGCAGTGTACTGTGGTACGGGGCGGCACCCTGCAAAGCCGCAAAAGCCTTGCGGCACCGGGGCTGACGGTGGCCTCCCCCACGTTGACGGAGGAGGACCTGCAAAACCTGCAGCTGGCGGGAGCCTGCGGCGTTACCGGGGTGATGCTGCCCTTCGTGCGGGGGGCTGAGGACATCCGCACCCTGCGCCGGGCGCTGGAACAGGCCGGGGCCGGGCAGATCCGCATTTTTGCCAAGATCGAGAGCCTTGCGGGGGTACAGGCCCTGCCGGAGTTCCTACCCCTTGTGGATGAAGTGGTCATTGCCCGCGGGGACCTTGGCAACGCCATGCCCCTGTGGGAGCTGCCCCGGTGCCAGAAACAGCTTTCGGCAGTCTGCCGGACTGCCGGGGTGCCCTTTATGGTGGTGACCCAGATGCTGGACAGTATGTGCAGCCGGGCGGTCCCCACCCGCGCCGAGGTCAGCGACATCTACAACGCCGTAGCAGACGGCGCTTCCAGCGTGATGCTCACCGGGGAGACCGCCGCCGGGCAGTACCCGGTGGAGGCCATGGAGTATCTTGTGCGCACGGCCCGCACCGCCTTGGAATAATCCAAAGTCAAATACACTCGGTCGATCTGCGTTGCCGCATTTAGTCCAGAATTTTTCCGTCAATGGAAATGGTGACCACCTGCCACGGAATGAACTTTCCGCTGGTCTGCAGTGCCTTTTTTGCGGCCATCTCCAAGCCGCCGCAGCAGGGCACCTCCATGCGGAGAATGGTCACGCTCTGGATGTCGTTGCTGCGCAGGATCTCGGTGAGCTTTTCGCTGTAATCCACAGCATCCAGCTTCGGGCAGCCGATGAGGGTCACCTTGCCGCGCATAAATTCCTGATGGAAATTGGCGTAGGCGTATGCCGTGCAGTCCGCTGCAATCAGGAGCTTTGCGCCCTCAAAGTAGGGCGCATGGACAGGTGCCAGCTTGATCTGCACCGGCCAGTTGCGCAGGCGGGAAACTGGCTGCACGGGGGCAGAAGCTGCGCTTTCGGCAGCCTCCGGCTGTTCCAGCATCCGCATCCGGGAGCCGGGGCAGCCGCCCTCGTGGAGATGCTTCATCTTCTCCTGCAATTCCTTTTTCTTTTTGTTCTCCTGCACCGCCGCCTCGTCGTAGGCAGGAGCTTCCCGCTCCTCAAAGGTGATAGCACCGGTAGGGCAGCCCGGCAGGCAGTCGCCAAAGCCATCGCAGAAATTCTCCCGCATCAGCTTTGCCTTGCCGTTGATGATGTCGATGGCTCCCTCGTGGCAGGCGGTTGCACAAAGCCCGCAGCCGTTGCATTTTTCTTCGTCAATATGGATGATCTTCCGAATCATATCTATACTCTCCTGTTGTGGGTGTTTTTTGCATTTGCATCCTTATTATAGTATACTAAAGGCAACTTGTATGTTTGAATTCCAACAAGGAGGGCTTTTATGCAAAAATATCTGCCTGTTCTGCGGAACTGCCCCTTTTTTACCGGGCTTACCGACGATGAGATTTTGTCCATCCTGCACTGTGTCAGTGCAGTGAAAATCACCCGGCCCAGGGGCTCCTATATTTTCCGTGCCGGAGATTCCACGGAGGTCATGGGGCTGGTACTGTCCGGCTCCACCCTTGTGATACAGGAGGACCTTTGGGGACACCGTAATATCCTGTCCAAGTGCAATACCGGAGACTTTTTCGGCGAACCTTACGCCGCCACCCCCGGTGCCATCCTGAACATCAGCGTGGTGGCAGAGGAGAATTGCGAAATTCTGCTGCTGAACGTCAAGCGGTTGCTCACCTCCTGCCCCACCGCCTGCGACCATCACCAGAAACTCATCCGCAATCTGGTCAGCGTTCTGGCAAATAAAATACTGCTTTTTAACGATAAGATCACCCATGTCAGCAAGCGCACCACCCGGGAAAAGCTGCTATCCTACCTGTCTGCCGAATCCATCCGGCAGTCCTCCCTTTCCTTTGACATTCCCTTTGACCGTCAGCAGTTGGCGGATTTTCTCTGCGTGGAGCGTGCCGCTATGTCGGTGGAGCTTTCCAAGCTGCAAAGGGAAGGGCTGCTGGTCACCAAGCGGAACCATTTTGAGCTGTTGACCCGTTGACCGTTTCATGCGCCGCCCGCAGGCAATGTAGTAAAGTTGATCATCGCGTGCCATTATCCTTTATGAATTTCATAATGCAGCAGCCCATTGCAATAATAGCGAACAAAGTGTGCAGATCCAGCGTATCCGCACCCAAAAGACCCTCAAGGAAGCCGCCGACAAGCCATGCTCCCATAGTAAAAACCATCGCCCAGCCGTAGCCCATAGAAATTACTCCTTTGTAGAAATCGCTTTTATTGATTAAATGGAACCAGTTTGCCAGAAACGATTCCAATGAAATATAAAAGCCCGATCTCGATAGCCGCACAGATCACCAACAGAAGATTTGCAAGAGTTTTGCTGTTGCTCAACGTTTCAATACTTTTCCGGTATTGGGCAAAGACCCACATCTCAGAGGTAAAAAACAAAATGTAGAGAACGCTGCTCCGAAAAAGAGCCATCATATTCGATAGTGCATAATTGATTAGAAGAAGATTTATGGAATGAATAGCGACATCCAGAATTTTTGCAGCTTTTTGTTTCATACGCAATCGCTCCAAACTTACAGCTCAGTTTCCACTGCGAGCTGCTCCTGTCTTTCTTTTTCGTCGGCGATTTGGACATCAACATCCTCGTGCATCTTTTTCAGAAGCGTAAGGACACGCTTGATCTGGCCCTTGGTATTCTCTACACGGCTCTGTGCCTGATTGATGTGATCCAGAACCGCCCAGTCCGTAAACAGCCCATCAAAGAAGAAATCTGCAAATTTCAGAAAGCCATCCACCGTAATCTGAAGATCTGCGGTGATCTCAACATCGGCAAGCTCGGTTTTGAACCGCCGCAGTTCCACTTGAAGCTGTTCGATCTGCTCCTGTGCATTGTCCAGCTCCTCATACTTTGCAAGATCCACCCCAAGACCGCCGCCCATTACGTCCCATGTGCTCCAACCCTCGGCGTTGTCGAGGGTTTCCAGAACTTCGTTGACCGTATGCAATGCGGTCTTTCCGGCATTGATGGCCTCCAGCAGCTCCCGCTTTTGGACTTTCAGCGCTGCAATGCAGCTTTCGCTTTCAGCAACCTGCTGTGCGGCAGGGTGGGCGGAGACTTTGATAGTTTTGATCTTTTCAGAAAGAGCCGCCTGATACCGCCTTTCGCAATCGGACAGTTGCGCCAGCCTATTCTTAATCTGTTCCAGGTCGGCATCAACGGAAGAAAGATCATGGAGAGCAGCATCGTATTTCACACGGGCTGCATAGGCTTCCTGCCGTTCTTTGTCCAGCTTTTCATCCATCTTTCCGATCACCTGATAGAAAAATGCGGCAAGGCTGTGTCCTTCCAGACGATCAACATCGGCCTGTTCTGCCAGCTTGGATTTTTCCAGCTTTTTCAGGCGGTCAGCAAGCGTGTTCCGCTGAGAGGTCAGTTCTCTCTGCTTTGCTTCACAGCTTTTCTTTTCTGCAACCTGCTGCCAAAGCTCTTTCAAGGTAGAATCGCTCATAAATAATGTCCTTTCCCGGCATCCAATTTCCGTCCAGAAGCTGGTTTGCGAATTCTGTTATTGTTTCTCATCGTTTTCACCCAGAATAGCATCCGGCACAACCGTTTTAGGGATATCTGCCGAAGGGTGCAGAATGACTTATTTGCCTGACAGATCGGGAGATTTCAGATTCCCATTTCCGAATAAACCCCTTCGATGAAGGGAGATTTATATTCAATATAACGTTCAATATCGTCAGGGTATTTTTTCGCTCCCTCTTCTTTTATAAGAGAATATTTTCGCACAGCATCGGGATGTGTCCGAAGGTAATTTCTAAATGCGATGTGTCTTTTCAGCTCCGGTGAATCAGCCGGACACACATATAAATGATGTTTTTTCAGGTGATCTTTACCATCGTAGCGAAATGCCTCCCGGCCCGGAATACCGAGGTCTCCTTCATATTGATAACCAATTTTCTCCAAGGCAGAAATAGTATCTTTCAAAGCGTTGTAATCCTTAATAACTACATCTATATCAATAATCGGTTTTGCAGACAGCCCCTGCACGGAAGTACTCCCCACGTGTTCGATGCTAATTGCCAGCTGCCCAAGAGCATCCGTAAGTTCATTCTGTATTTTAAGAAAATCCAGTCTCCAATGTTCATCGAATGGTTCGACAACAATATGTTTCGTAATCATTTTACGCTCCCTCCTTGGCCTTCCAGTTGTTGCGTCCAGTATACCACACCAAATCCAATTGTAAAAGAGCTTATGTACGCCGCCCTTTACGGCATCCCGGTGGAGGACATTCTGGACGACTACACCCTGTTTCTGCGCCGGGGCGGCGGAGACTTCCTCCGCAGATACCGGGAGTCAAAAGGCTGGAACCGTCAGCAGCTTGCCGACCATGCAAAGGTCAGTTTGTTCTTATTTTATCTGCGGTGCATCCTTTTGCTGCCGGGTGGATTTCAGATATTCCAGCAGCGTCTGGCTCACCACCGAGCTGGCAGTTTTGGAAAACGCCAGCCCCAGCATCCGGCAACAGGCAGGCTTCAGCGGACGGGACACCACACCGGGGCAGCCAAATGCCTGCATCACCAGCTCCTGTGAGATGGTCACGCCCAGCCCGCTGCGCACGAACGCCATGATGAGGGTATCGTCCCGGAAGCTGTAAGAAATATTCGGCTTCACCGGGCATTTGAGCATCAGGTGCTGGATGTCATTATCACAGCCGGGCGTTTCAATGATGAGCGGATACTGAAACAGCTGCGACAGCGTTACGCTGGGTCGTGCAGCCAGTGGATGCCCCTCCGGGAACACGGCACACAACGGGTCGTCCCAGAGCGGGTAGAATTTCAGGTCGTCTGCCACAATGGATGAGAGAAAACCGCAATCCACCTGCCCATGGATGATCCATTCCCGGATCTCATCATAGTTGCCGTCCAGGATCTCTATACTCACCTTCGGGTAGTTCTCCTTGAAATAATGCACCACTTCCGGCATCCAGAGCGTTGTGATGCTGGAAAAGCTGCCCACCCGCAGCTTGCCCTCCACCTTGTGGTTGATATTGAACGCCGCCTGCCGCAGCCGGTTCTTCTGGTTGGCCAGTTCCCGGACGTAGGGCAAAAGACGTGTCCCGTTGTCGGTCAGGGTCACGCCCCGGTTGATGCGGGCGAACAGCTTCACGCCCAGTTCTTCTTCCAACCCCGCCATCATCTGGCTGATGCCGGATTGGGTATAGTTCAGTGCCTCCGCTGCTTTGGAAAAGCTGCCCGTTTCGCACACTTTCAAGAATATCTCGTATCGGTCTTTCTGTTCCCGCATCTCAAATGCTCCATAAGTAAAATTTATAGGTCGTAGTAATTTTATTCTGTTTACTGATATGATACTCCATGTTATCCTATATTACAATAGGAATTACGGATAGGAGTTTCAGAATCATGGAAAAGAAAGCAAGCAGTTTCTCCGGACAAATCGGATTTGTCCTTGCTGCCGCCGGAAGTGCGGTGGGTGTCGGCAACCTGTGGCGGTTCCCGTACCTTGCCGCAAAAGATGGCGGCGGTTTGTTTTTGCTGGTGTATCTGGTGCTGGTGCTGACCTTCGGTTTCACGCTGCTCACCTCGGATATCGCCATTGGCCGCCGCACCAAGCAGAGTGCCATCCGCGCCTACGAGACGATGCGCCCCAAGTGGAAATTCCTCGGCATCCTGACCTTTCTGGTGCCAGTTCTGATTATGACCTACTATGCCGTCATCGGCGGGTGGATCACAAAATATGCGGCAGTCTACCTGACCGGACAGTCTGCTGCCGCTGCTGAGGACGGTTATTTTACCAGCTTCATCACCTCGCCGGTCTCCCCTGTGGTGTTCGCTCTGCTGTTCATGGGCGTGACTGCTTTCATCGTGTACAACGGCGTGGAGGGAGGCATTGAGCGGGTGTCCCGCTACATGATGCCCATTCTGCTGGTTCTGGTGGTGGTGATTGCGGGTTACGCCCTCACCCTGCGCCACGAGGACGCCTCCGGCCAGATGCGCACCGGTCTGGAAGGTCTGCGCTACTACCTGACCCCGCACATGGAAGGGCTGACCGTCAGCCGCTTTTTGCAGATTTTGCTGGATGCCATGAGCCAGCTGTTCTTCTCCCTCAGCGTGTCCATGGGCATTATGATCACCTACGGTTCCTACGTCAAACCGGACGTAGACCTGAACAAAGCGGTGAATCAGATTGAGATCTTCGATACCGGCGTAGCCCTGCTGGCCGGTGCCATGATCATCCCCGCCGTGTATGTTTTCTCCGGCACCGAGGGCATGAGCGCAGGCCCCAGCCTGATGTTCGTCTCGCTGCCCAAGGTATTCAACGCCATGGGCAAGGCGGGCGTGTTCGTGGGCATCCTGTTCTTTGTCACCGCCATTTTTGCCACCCTGACCTCCTGCATCTCGGTGCTGGAATCCATCACCGCCAACTGCATGGAGATCTTCCACTCGGGCCGCAAAAAGACGGTGCTTGTGCTGGCGGTCATCTATCTGGCCGCCTCTGCCGTCATCGCACTGGGTTACAGCGTGTTCTACTTTGAGGTGCAGCTGCCCAACGGTTCTGCGGCTCAGCTGCTGGACATCATGGACTATGTCAGCAACAGCGTCATGATGCCTTTCATTGCCCTGCTGTCCACCATCCTGATTGGCTGGGTCATGACACCGGATTACGTCATTGACGAGATGCAGCGCAACGGCGAGACCTTCCGCCGCAAGAAACTCTACCGGGTGATGATCCGATACGTTGCTCCGGTGATGATGCTGGTGCTGTTTTTGCAGTCCACCGGGATCCTTGCTTAAGCCGTGAAGCTCCCGCTGGCTTTTGGGAAACCGGACGAGCAGAAAGGGATTTACCCCGACATGCTCGGTTCCGTTATCATCTGATCCACGCCATTGAGGGTGCATATAAGTATCGGAAAGACTGATGATACCAGTTTTAGCGGATGGTTCTGCGGAGCCATCCGTTTTTTCTTATTCAGATCGCATTTTTTCTGTTTTCTCTTGACGATGTCCCGCCAATGGAGTAGGATGGTGCTGCAAAAACGAATTGCAAAAGAGGAGATCCAAATGCAAATCAGCCTTTTATTGATGCAGCAGATCGCGCAGCTATTTCTGATTCTGCTGATGGGATATGCCGTTGTAAAAACCGGCTTGTTGAAGGCATCGGACAGTAAGGTGCTGTCTGTGGTCTTTGTCTATCTGGTCATGCCCTGTGTCGTTCTGAACGCCTTTCAGATCAAGGATACACCGGAGATCCGCACCGGGCTGCTTTATTCCATGGGCATCGCCGTTGGAATGCACGTTGTATTTCTGCTTCTGAATGCGCTGTTCCGCAAAGTTCTCAAGCTGGACGCCGTGGAGCAGGTCAATATCATTTACAGCAATGCCGCCGCCTGTGCAACGGTCACCTCCATGGCACAGCTCTATGACCGGGATGCTTCTCATTCCAGTGCGATCTATGTCCTGAGCACGCTGCTTTCCATCCTGACCATGCCGCTGATGATCGGGTTGTTTGAGCTGTTGCTCTGAAATACGAAAAAAGGCCGTCCGGCACCGTAGCAGGGCAGCCTTTACAACTACAAGGATGTGTCTCTATGAAACTCAAACAATTCATTCAGCAGGAAACGGTCCTCACCGCGGCCGCTGTGCTGGCCGTTGTCTCCGCCTTCTTTGTTCCACCGGATGTGCAGTATCTCGGCTACATCGACCTGCGCACGCTGGCGATCCTGTTTTCCCTGATGACGGTCATGGCCGGGCTGCGGCGGCAGGGCTTTTTTGATGGCCTGGGACGGGCATTGCTGTCCCGCACCCACAGCACCTTTCAGCTGACACTGGTACTGGTCGGGCTGTGCTTTTTCGGAAGCATGTTCATCACCAACGATGTTTCCCTGCTGACCTTCGTTCCCTTTACGTTCGTGGTCCTGAGCCGTCTGGGAGCGGATGTCCGCCGCTCCCTTCTGGTCCCGGTGGTCTGTATGCAGACCATTGCGGCAAACCTTGGCAGTATGCTGACCCCCATCGGCAACCCGCAGAACCTCTATCTTTACGGAAAAAGCGGCATGAGCATCGGGGGATTTGTGCTTCTTATGCTGCCCTACACACTGGTCTCTCTGCTCCTGCTGCTGGCTTGGGCAGCAATGGTCTGCCGGAAAGCCTCTGCCGCCCTCTCCGTGGACGAGATTGTTTCTTCCTCTGCGTCTCAGGGGGATCAGAAGATCATCCTGCTGTATCTGGTTCTGTTTGCCGTTTGCCTGCTGTCCGTGATCCGGGTGTTGCCCTATGGCATTGCCTTTGCCGCTGTACTCGTCTGCGCCCTTTTTGCAGACCCGCACACCTTACGGGCAGTGGACTATTCCCTGCTTTTGACCTTTGTGGCTTTTTTCATCTTCATTGGCAATCTGGGGCGCATTCCGGCCTTTTCCGGCTGGCTGCAGGAGTTTCTGACCGGCCGGGAAGTTCTGGTGGCGGTTCTTGCTTCGCAGGTCACCAGTAATGTTCCCGCCGCCCTGCTGCTGTCCGGGTTCACGGCAGAGACACAAGCCCTCATCATCGGCACCAATCTGGGAGGTCTTGGCACTTTGATCGCATCCATGGCCAGTCTTATTTCCTACCGGCAGATTGCACGGGAGCTGCCACAGGGGAAGAAGCAGTATTTTGGGCTGTTCACCCTGTCCAACCTGATTTTCCTTGCGATCTTGCTGGGTGTGTGGTTTTTGCTCCGCTGAGCGTAGCAGATGACTTATGGTTTTTCTATACCCTTTTTGTACCCGCAGTCGCAGTAGGGTCCGCCGGAGGCAAGGGTATACTGCCGCACAAAATTTGTCACACCGCCCGCTTCGCTCATGGTGTAGTCCAGATGGCACAGGGCGGGGGTCAGGTCGTACAGCCCCAGTTCCTTCATCAGCATCCACATCCCAAAGGGCATCCCGGCATATTTCATTGTCTGTCTCCAAATCCGATCTTCACGATCTGCATTTTCATCCCGTTGTCCCCGACCCTTGCAAGAAACCGGAAAAAGCCGCTGACGGAAGGATCTTTCAAATCGTTGTAACCCAGCATATAGCCCCGGCTGGACACTTGCAAACGGCTGTCCCATGGGGAAAGCTCGCCTTTTGCATCCGAAACCGCGAAATATGCTCCCACATCCTTGATTTTCGCCGTCCTGAGCCACGTTTTGGCAATCATCTTTACCGCCGTGCGGTTGGCGGCATCAAAGACCAGCACTCCGCCGGGGAAAGCGTCCGCCATCCCCTGCACCAGTTCCCGAACCTGCTCCGTCAGAAAGTAATAGAATACCCCGGAGACAAAGAACACCGCCCCGCCGGTGGCATCGATACGGTCAAACCATGCGGGGTCTTTCAGGTCGCAGGGGATGTTTTGCTCTCGCTCCCCGGCGGGCAGCAGCTGCTGCCGCAAGGTGATCACATCCGGGAAGTCCAGATTGTATATCTTGCATCTGCCGTTGTCGCAGGCTCTACCGGTGTTATCCAGCCCGCAGCCCAGATTGACCACTGCCGCACAGGGGTGTGTTTTCAGGTATGCCTGCACCTCAAAGGCAAGGTCATTCTGCCGCATAGCGACCTCCAGCGCACCGAAGCGCTGCATCATGCTGCGAGAATTTTTCTCTGCCTCTGAAAAGTCGTAGTCGATTTCATCGATCAGGCGCACCGCTGTTTCGTCCCGATAAAGGTTTGGATACAGCTCTGTGCACAGCTTCCGGGAATACAGTGGGAGAATCAGCGTCTCCTGCACGGTGTTTTTCTCGATTTTGTATTTCATAGCTTCCTCCCTGTTCTCCTCATTCTGCTTTCCGGCAGGCAAACCATGCCATGCTCTTCACTGTTCCAAGTGTTACGGTTGCACTACTTCACCGCTTTTGCGCCGTAACGCACAGCCAGCCCTTTTTATTTTTGTGGCTTTGGATCTGACAGAATCCTGCTTGTTCCAGATACTCTTTCAGTGCAGTATCCTTATAGATGGTCATCCCATTGATAATTTGTGTCCATCTGTCGTCTTTTGTTGTTTCGCCGTTCGCTTCGTTACAGATGAAAAAGATCCCGCCTGGCTTCAGCACTCGATAGACCTCTTTGAAATTCTGCGCAAGTTCCGGCCAGAAATAGACCGTTTCAAAGGCGGTCACCACATCAAACTGCTCCGCTTCAAACGGCAGCTCTGCCACACTTGCCTGTTGCACGGTACACCGTCCTGCCGCAATGGCTCTGGCATTGACTTTTTGCGCTTTTTCCACGCTGACGGCTGAGTAGTCGATGCCCTGCACCTTGCCGTTGGGGCACAGTTTTAACAGCGTTTTCATGTTCGCTCCACCGCCGCAGCCGCAGTCCAGCACCATAGCATCCGGGGCAGGCTGCAAAAAACGCAGCCCCCACGCTGCCATTGCGCTGTGGCCAAAGTTCATCATGGAAACCATGATCTTCCCGCCAAGACCTACGGGCTTGCGGGTGTTTTCAAAAAAGGACATAACACCACTCTCTTTCTATTTACAGTTCACAATGCAATGCTTTTCACGCAGTTCCTTGCGCTGTAGTTAGGTAAAGCTAACTTTTTTATTCTATAAAAAGCCGCATCTCAGCGGCCCTTCTGCTAAAATAATACGCCCTGCCGTCTCCTCTGTCAAGAAGTTTATGCATTTTCGGAGATTCCGAAATAGATTTCGTTTTCAAGACCCCCAACCGTCAACCCAGCGCCACATCCAGCACCATCATCACGCTGAAGCCTACCGCAAAAAACACGGTGCCAACGTTGGAGTGCTGCCCCTGCGACATTTCCGGGATCAGTTCCTCCACCACAACATACAGCATGGCTCCGGCGGCAAAGCTGAGCAGATAGGGCAAAGCGGGCACCACGATGCCTGCCGCCAGAATCGTCAGCACTGCCCCGATGGGCTCTACGATGCCGGACAGCACACCGCCCCAGAACGCCCGGCCTTTTTTCATTCCTTCCGCCCGCAGGGGCATGGAGATGATGGCCCCCTCCGGAAAGTTCTGGATGGCAATGCCAAGGGAAAGTGCCAGCGCCCCGGCGGCGGTGATCTGAGCAGTTCCGGCAAGATACCCGGCGTAGACTACGCCCACTGCCATACCCTCCGGGATGTTGTGCAGCGTCACCGCCAGAACCATCATGGTGGTGCGCTGGAGCTGGCTTTTTGGCCCTTCGGCCTGCAAGCTGTTCTGGTGCAGATGCGGGATGAGATGGTCCAGCAGCAGCAAAAACAGGATACCCAGCCAGAAACCCACCGCCGCCGGGAAAAACGCCAGCCTGCCCAGATCTGCTGCCTGCTCCATGGCCGGGATCAGCAAACTCCACACCGATGCCGCCACCATGACCCCGGCTGCAAAGCCGGTGAGGGCACGCTGGATGCCGTCGCTCAGGGAGTTTTTCAAAAAGAACACACAGCCTGCCCCAAGACTTGTGCCCAGAAAGGGGATTAAAATCCCCCAGAATGCGTCTTGTATCATGTAGTACCTCCTTGTGGTTAAGCGCAACTAACCACACAAGCAGTATACTGCGCTCCGACAAAAAGGTCAAGGGCTTTGCGGTATAGAGGATGCAGATCGTTTCCTGCATCGAAAAAATTTCGCCCCTGTAAACTTGTCTGTTTCTGCTTGACAACGCCCGGTGGGAGTGCTATTTTTACTTCGTGAATTTGTTTTAACTAACCATCTGAGGGGCTTTGCCCCTGCATTTTTTGCATCGATTGTTAGGTAAAGCTAACTGTTTTTTCAAAACTGAGATAGAGGTGTGTTACCATGAGATTGAAAAAAGTATTTGCAGGTGCACTTGCGGCCGCTATGCTGGTATGCGCTGTGGCAGTCCCGGCCTTCGCTGCGGAAGAGGTGGAACAGGAAAACTGCCTGACCTCCAGCTATGTCCAGATGAACATCCCCTACGCCGACTTCTACAAGGCTGCCGGTGTGGACAACGCATCTGAGATTGACGCTGTGACCAGCGCCACAAGGAACAAGACCCGTGCGGGCAACCTTGCCGTCGGTTCCTACCACGTCAACGCAGATGGCACCGACATCACCGGCGTTTCCTTCCCGGTCAAGGTGCTGACCCCGTGGGCGCTGAAGAACGCAAAGCAGGTCACCGATGCCGACAGCTACGATATTACCGTTACCCTGAAGGGCAAGGAATCCACCACCACCTACACCGGCGCAGATGCCCTGTTTGAGAACGAGAGCTACGCTTACTACACGCTCAGTGAGACCCCTGCCTACTACATCACCGCATGGTATAACCTGCTGAGCGGCAAGTGGGAGTTTGGCAAGGTCAACGCCACCGAGACCACCGTAGAGGGCACCACTGTGGAGCTGAATACCAACGGTCACCACACCACCTACGAGATGAAAATCTCCGGT
Source organism: Faecalibacterium sp. Marseille-Q0746 (assembly GCF_017377595.1). Taxonomy (NCBI): domain Bacteria; kingdom Bacillati; phylum Bacillota; class Clostridia; order Eubacteriales; family Oscillospiraceae; genus Faecalibacterium; species Faecalibacterium sp. Marseille-Q0746. Next base: position 100,196 of record NZ_JAFREI010000009.1, read on the forward strand.
TTTGATCTGGACTACAAGGCCAACAAGGTCTACGGCGTAGTTCTGACCACCGCCGATGGCAGTGAGTACGGCCTGCAACATGTGGCCAACATCTGGCATGGTACCAAGCTGGGCTTCAATGCCGATGATCCTTACTTTGCATCCATCATCGGCAAGACGATTACTCAGATCACCTACTACACCGCCAACGGTGTGTATGTCCTGCCGGTCAGCGTGGCGCTGTGAGTTTGCGGAAAACTGCCTAATTTATTGTAAAATATATCACAAAAGGGCAAGGTCGCTTGGCATCAGGCGGCCTTGCCCTTTTTATTGCAGATGGAGCCCAATCGCAGGGTCAACAGTTTTTACGTCTGCAATACGGAATCAATATTGCCGGCATTACTCTGCGAATCACAAAAGGGTCCATCCAGCAGCGTTTTGGCAATGCTGGCAGGCTCTACGCCCAGCCAGCTTGCGCCGGGCAGGCGGATAGACCGGGTTGCCGATTTCCTCGGTGCTTGTGGCCGCCGAGGCAATTTCAAACTGTGCGGAAATCCCCGCCTTTTCCACTAAGTCCTTCATCACAAATTCCGCCATAGGGCTGCGGCAGATATTCACATGATACTGATTTATTGATTTTACTGCAACATAATCTTGAAGTTTATGTAATGTATTTCGGTAACAAAGGTATTCAGCAAAGACCGTTTACGCTATATCATTTTTTGAGTAATTCCAACGCCCTGTCCATTGGTACGCAGTCTGCATATCGTTCAGGCCAGAGAAATTCATTATAGTAATGGTAAGCCTGTTCCCTAGTCATGTACTCATTGTCCTGCGTAGAATTTGCATAGGCAGGAACAATCATGTGTAAGCCATGCTCAAAACCAGCCTCTACCGTGGCATTGATACAGAAATCAGTCATAATGCCACAAATCATCACGTCTTTTTCTTCCTTTGCAGTCAGATACTCTAGCAGACCACTCTCTTTTTTGAACGCACTGCATACGGACTTGATAAACCGTTTTTCATCAGGCATCGGTTGAAACTCGGAATAAACCTCAAACTCATCATCCCCGATAGAGAATCCGGTATCAGGTCCATCATCATGCTGTACATAAATAACTTCTATGCCTTGTTCTCGAGCTGCTCCAATCAGCTTTTTGATATTACCAACAAACTTTCTGAACTCATATAAGCGTTCATCCACGATACCATTCTGTGCATCTACAACCAATAAAACCATGAATAATCTCTCCTTTTTGAGCTTTTTGCTTTGATTCAAAATAAACTAAATTCGTATATTATAATAGAGCGTAACTTCTGCTTCATACACCGATTCTGTATGAGAATCAAATCGCACCCATTCCACTAAATCAAACTGCCCCGGATATTCCATATCGGTCCCACAGTATGTATCACATAATGCCGTGGCAGATAAACAAGATCTTCTTCATCTTACTCTCCCAGCACCTCGCCCAGTGCCAGAACAGCGTTGCGGACGCACTCCGGGCACGGGCACAGCGGTGCGCCGTTCTCTATCCCCTTCAGATCCTTGCAGATGGTAGCACCGCACTTTTCCTGAAAGTTTTGCAGCAGCTCCTTGGAAATGCGGGGTGTGCCCTTGCCGTCGGTGACGATGCCCGCCACCATCACAGCGCCGATCAGTGCGCCGCAGGTGCTCTCCATGCAGCCCATGCCGGCGGCATAGCCTGCGCCCAGCTTCATCAGGGTGTCGGCATCCACCGGCAGCTTGTCCTCAAATGCCTTCAGCACCGCCTGTGCACAGTTGCACTGTCCAGTAGCTTTCCATGCGGCAGCCTGTGCCGCCCGTTCTTCGATGTTCATTTTACAGTCCTCTTTCTTTGATGAATCGTAGTTTATTCAACATTATCATAAAATTCCTGTAACACTGTTGCCAATTCCTCCGGAGATTCTATGTTTGCTTCATGACCTGCTTTCAGAAGTTCATGGAAGTGGGAATCGCTCAAATAACTGGCAAGTTCCTTTGAGGCTTTTTTGTTTGCGTTGTCCTTTTCCCCACAAACGATCAATGCCGGACAGGACACCTTACATAATGAATCCCTGAAATCCAATTCCGTCATCGTACCGCACAAACTGATCACATCAGCTTTTTTGAGGCCAAATTGCTTGAACATTGTATTCGGCATAAAGCGAAACAACATATTCTGGAACTTCAATAGCTTTTCAGGCATTTTATATTGTGCTGCAATTAGCACCAGTGCCTTTACTTTATTCGGATGGTCTATCGCATAATTAAGTGCCAGAACAGCACCCAAGGAAAGCCCGCACAAGACGATTTCATCATGTTCCTTATCACACTCTCCTGAAAATGCAGCATACAGTTCCCCATAAGTGGCCGCTTTGTCCTCCAGCATCTCTGCCAAACTCAAGCAGACGCTGCTGTCCGAGACCTTCGTTTCTTTTATTACTCTGTCCCAACTGTCTGGTTTTTGTCCCAACCCATGCAAGTATAAAAACTTCATCTAATTTCCGCTCTCCTTCACACGTCCCGCTTCCTTTCCAGCGCTTCAAAATGATACCGTGGCTTTCCCCTGCTCTTTTTGCCGTACTCGATGGCCTCTTTGGGGCAATAGCAGATGCACGCCATGCAGTGGGTGCAGTTCTTGCCCCAGAGCGGCTTTCCGTTTTCCAGACGGATGTTGCTCAGCGGGCACAGCTCCACGCACTTACCACAGCCGATACAGGCATCCGTTGCCCAGAAGGCCTCCGCTTTTACCAAAAAGCGATAGAACACCGGGTTCACCGGGCCGCTCATAAAACGGTCGTAGAGGTTCTCTCTCGGCGCAGGAAATTCCTGCCCGGCTTTGAGCTGGGTCAGCACCTTCTGAAGTTCAGGCTCTGCCTGCTCCACGATGCTCTTTGCCTGCTCTTTTTGGGGCGCATTGAACATGGCAATGTAGTTTTCCGGCATGATGATCTGAGCCGTACCCATGTACTGCAGCTGCTTTTGCGCCGCAAGCTGCCGGTTATAGCCTGCTGCATTGCCGATTTCGCTGCCGCAGTCCATCACAAACCAGATGCGCTCTGCACCGGTCAGCGCAGTCTTGCCCAGCCACTCCGACACCACCCGGGGGATGCGCCATGCGTAGGTAGGTGTGACCAGCACCACGTCACGCCCGGTCTGCACCGGGGCAGTATCCCCTGCCTTGATGCAGGCGTTCAGGTCGTAAAGCGGCATCTCCAACCCTTCGGCAATGCGCCGCGCCAGATACCGGCTGTTGCCGGTTCCCGTAAAATAAAGTACCATGGCTGCTCCTTCATTTTGTGTTTTTCAGTTACCTGTCTGCCCGGCAGACTGGAATTTGACTAATCCTACATGTGCATCATATTACACTCATGTAATTATCCTCTACATAAACAGCTTTTCCATCAGCAAGCTTAATCTCATCTTTGCCGTTCGGTAATACTGTTGTTTCAGAACCATTCCAATGGGGGATAATAGGATTGTCAATAATATGTAATCCATCTGTTAAATTTCCCGCCGCATACATACTTCCTGCACTGATTCCGACATATATAAGTCCGTTTTTAATTGCATTATTAAGTATTCTATCAAAACCAGTTCTAGACATTTCACGACAAAGCACAGATACATCACCACCACTGACAAAAACAGCATCAAATTGGTTTAATTCTTCAAAAGTTAATAGCCTTGTAAGCATAAACGGGGTTGTAACATACGAAGAATAGGTTCTTTGATAGTCTTTTGAAAGAATTAATTCCAGATTGTACACTAATATATTTTCGTACTGAATTCCCATTAGAAAGAGTTCATGAAAACATATTGCAAGCGACTCTCTTGCACCATCTGTTTCAATGCCAGCTGTTGGAATATAAAGCACTTTCACATCCTTCGGACACTTTCCAATAATATCAAAGAATTTCTCTTTCATCTTATCGGTCAACCCTGCAGATGTAAGAAATAGATGTTTTCCATTCATATTCTTTTACCTCGTCAAACTCCGAGTTGTCGCGCTCCGTATGCCATAGTCTCCGCACGCAAAAAAAGCCCTTTGCGGCAAGGTGTGTGCTTACACCTCGCCCGCAAACTTCATGCCCCAGCTCATGCGGGTGTCGTACATCAGGCGGGTCAGGGCAAGGCTGTCCTGCGGGGTGTAGCGGTCGCTGTCGGTACGCCCCAGTTTGACGCAGCGGCTTGCTTCCCGGATCTCGTACTCAAAGCCGTTGATGTCCACCGAGCAGCGGATGACCTCCGGGTCTGCGTCAAGGGCTTCGTAGGAGTCATAGCAGCGAGGAATGCCATACTGCTGTGCAAACGCCTGTGCGCTTTCCATGTGCCGTGACCCCACGGCAACAAGCCGCTCCCCCTCTGCGCCCATCTGTTCCACCGTAGACGCAAACTTTTTGGCAATGGTGCCGGTGGCTAAGATTCCCCACTTCATAACGGTACCTCCCGGTTTATTACTTTGGATTCGTTGCATCCAGTATACCATGGTTTTCCCCTGCGGAAAAGATAGTGAAAAGCAAAAATGCCCCCGGAGGGCTTGTTCCAACTCTCCGGGGACCGATTCTATGCACCGGTATCTTTCATCTTGTTCCAAACATTCTCATCCATTATAATAGAGATAGAAAGAAGGTGCCAACATGCAACATCGCATTGTGACGGCTGCGCAGATGAAGGAAATTGAACGTGCCGGGGATGCCCACGGTCTGCCCTACCTGCAAATGATGGAAAATGCCGGACTGGCGGCTTACGCTGAACTGCAAAAGCAGTTCCCACATTCCGGTAGGCTGCTGGTGGTCTGCGGAAAGGGCAACAACGGCGGCGATGGGTTCGTGATTGCCCGCACCGCCGCAAAAGACGGTTGGAATGTGACCGTTCTTCTGGCCGAGGGCGAGCCGAAAACTGCGGATGCCATCCTCAATTTTGAGCGTCTGCACTCCCTGCCGGTGCACATCTGCACTGACTGCTCTGTACTGGAAACCCAGCACTTTGATGCTGCTGTGGATGCTCTCTATGGCACCGGGTTCCATGGTGCACTTCGGCCTTCCGGTCTTGCTGCCTGCGGGCTGATACGCCGTCTGCACAAGAGCGGTGCCTTTGTGCTTGCCGTAGACCTGCCCAGCGGCATCAACACGGATACCGGGGAGGTTGCCGAGGGTGCTGCCCATGCAGATTTGACCGTAACCTTCGACAGCTATAAGCCTTTGCATATCGCAGAATCTTCTGCGCCGCTGTGCGGAAAAATCGTCTGTGCCGACATTGGCATCCGGGACGAATGGCACCCGGAGTTTTGACGAGGCTTGCCGCTGCGGAAAAGCACCTGCACGCAAAAGACCCCGGCAGCTTTCAAGGCACGCCGGGGTTCTTTTTGTCATTCTGCTGCAAAATGTCTGCACTTTCTTGGCAGAACGCAGAAAATGCGGAAACCGCTTGATTTAGCTCGGTTTCCGCACTAGAATGGAAACCAGAAAAGCAAGCACAGTTTCCACAAGGAGGACGCTCATGCAGGAAAAGCTCAGTGCCCTTGTGCGCACGCAGGCCATGCAGTTATTCCGTCAACAGGGGCTGCATTTCACCATGCAACAGGTGGCAGAGCCGCTGCACATCAGCAAAAAGACCATCTACACCGTTTACCCCTCCAAGGAGGCCCTTCTGCTGGACATGGTAGACCATGCCTTTGCGGACATCCACCGCTGCAAGCAGGAAATTCTGGCAGGCAGCGGTACCTTGCAGGAAAAGCTGCGGGCAGTCATCATTGCCATGCCGACGGAATACGCCGCGCTGGACCTGCGGCAGATGAAGGAGCTGGACGAGAAATACCCGGTGGTGGCGGCGCGGGTGCGCAGTCAATTGGAAAACGGGTGGGAACCCACCATGGCGCTGCTGGAACAGGCGGTGGCAGAGGGGGTCATGCGTCCGGTGTCCCTGCCGGTGCTGCGGCAGATGATCACCGCGTCCATTGAGAGCTTTCTGGCAGACCGCAGTCTGGCAGAAAGCGGGGTGCAGTATGTGGCTGTACTGGAGGAAATGATCTCGATCTTACTGGAAGGAGTGCTGCCGCGATGAAACACAGTTTTTGCGATGATTGGGAGTTTACCCACCACTGGACCGAAGCCTTTGGCAAGGGGCTGCCGGTGCCAAAACAACAAGCCGTCCGCTTGCCCCATACCTGCCGGGAGGTGCCGCTGCACTATGCCTCCCCCGCCGATTACGAGATGGTCTGCGGCTACCGCAAACGGTTCCGGGTGCCGCCGGTGCAGGCTGCGCCCCGGCTGTTCCTCCGCTTTGACGGAGCTGCTCATCAGGCGGTGGTGCGGGTCAACGGCAGGGTTGCCGGGCAGCACCGGGGCGGCTATACCGGCTTTACGGTGGAGATCACCGACCTTGTAGATCGGGAGGTTGAAAACCTGCTGACCGTGCAATTGGATACCCGTGAAGACCCGGCCATCCCGCCCTTTGGCTTTGTCATCGACTACCTGACCTACGGCGGGCTGTACCGGGAGGTCTGGCTGGAAGCTACGGCAGAGAGCCGCCTGACCGATTTGTTCGTCTACACGCCCACCCTGCAAGAGGCTGTGGTGCAGTGGACGGCAGAGCTCACACCCGCAGCCGTGGCGGTCCGCATCCGGCTGGAGACCGCAGACGGCACCCTGCTGGCAGAGCAGACCGCACAGGCGGCAGAAACCGGGAAGATGCAGTTTTCCGTCCCGGACGCACAGCCGTGGGATACCGAGCACCCGGTTTTGCATCATGCCGTGGCAGAGCTTTTGAACGCAGCCGGACAACCCATCGATCGCAAACAGGTGACGTTTGGCTTCCGCACCGCAGAGTTCCGGGCGGATGGCTTTTACCTCAACGGAAAAAAGACCTTTCTGCGGGGTCTGAACCGACACCAGAGCTACCCTTACATCGGCTACGCCGCACCGGAAAGCCTGCAGCGGGAGGATGCCCGCGTTTTGCAGGAGGAGCTGCACTGCACCGCCGTGCGCACCAGCCACTACCCCCAAAGTCCATATTTTCTGGACGAGTGCGACCGGCGGGGTCTGCTGGTGTTCACCGAACTGCCGGGCTGGCAGCACATCGGGGACGACAACTGGAAGGACGCCGCCTGCGAAATGCTGCGGGAGATGATCCTGCAAAACCGCAGCCACCCCAGCATCATCCTGTGGGGCGTGCGCATCAACGAGAGCGTGGACGACGATGCCTTCTACACCCGCACCAATCAAATTGCCCATCAGCTGGACCCCAGCCGCGCCACCTCCGGTGTGCGGTATCTGGAAAAAAGCCATCTGCTGGAGGACGTCTACGCCTACAACGATTTTTCCCACAACGGCGTAACGCCCGGCGCAAAGCCCAAAAAGGACGTAACCCCGGATATGGGCAGGGCGCTGCTCATCTCGGAGTGCAACGGTCACATGTACCCCACCAAGCCCTTTGACGATGGCCCTCATCGACAGGAGCACGCCCTGCGGCACGTCCGGGTGCAGAACGCCGCCTATGCCAGCGGAGAGCACGCCGGGTGCTTTGGCTGGTGCATGTTCGACTACCAGACCCACAAGGACTTTGGCTCCGGGGATCGCATCTGCTACCACGGTGTGCTGGACAGCTTCCGCAACCCCAAATTGGCGGCAGCGGTCTATGCCAGTCAGGGCGATACTGACCCGGTGCTGGCGGTCAGCTCCTCCATGGACATCGGCGATAACCCCGCCGGGCAGCTGGGCACAGCCTACGTTTTCAGCAATGCCCAGCAGGTAAAGCTTTACAAAAACGATGTGTTTGTCACCACCCTGCGCCAAAGCGAGTGGACGGCGCTGCCCCACCCTCCCTTTGTGATGGACGATCCCATTGGCGAGCTGCTGGAAACGCAGGAGCACTTTTCCCCCGCCAAGGCAGCCGCTGTGCGGGACTGCCTGCTGGCTGCCGGGAAATATGGGCTGCCGGGACTGCCGCTGGCCTACAAGGTCAAATTCGGCTGGTGTATGCTGCACTACAAAATGAGCTTTGAAGATGGCGTGGCGCTTTACGGCAAATATGTAGGCAACTGGGGCGGCGAAGCTACCCGCTGGCGGTTCGATGCCGTGCAGGACGGCAACGTGGTGCGCAGCGTGACCCTTTGCCCCAGCGCAAAGCTGCACTTGGAAGTCAAGGTCAGCCGGACGGCTCTTCGGGAAAAAGATACTTACGATATGGCGGCTGTCCGGGTGCGCATTCTGGACGAGAATGGCACCCCTGCCCCCTACGCACAGTTCCCGGTGCAATTTGCGGTGGAGGGCAGCGCCGCCCTTGTGGGTCCACAGACCGCTGTTGCCGAGGGCGGCATGACCGGAACCTATCTGCGCACCGTGGGCACTGCCGGAGAAGCCCTGCTGACCGTTTCTGCACCGCAGACCCAGCCCGTTGTGCTACGGTTCACCATTGAAAAGGAGGACGCTGTATGGAACTGACCCTGAAACAGAAAACCGCATTTGGTATTGGTGCCGTGGGCAAGGATATGGTATATGCCCTGTCGGCTTCTTACGTCATGTATTATTATCAGGATGTGCTGGGGCTTTCGGCCAGCTTTGTGGGCGTCGTGCTCATGGCTGCCCGGTTCTTTGATGCCTTCAACGACCCCTTTATGGGCGTTCTGGTGGCAAAGACCCGCACCCGCTGGGGGCGGTTCCGTCCGTGGATCTTTTCCGGCACGCTGCTCAATGCGCTGGTGCTCTACGCCCTGTTTGCCGCCCCGGTGCTGGACGAAGCAGCGCTGATGGTCTACTTCAGCGTGGTGTACATCCTGTGGGGCATCACCTATACCATGATGGATATCCCCTACTGGTCCATGATCCCGGCCGTGACCCGCACCCCAAAAGACCGGGAGAACCTTTCCATGGTGGGGCGCACCTGTGCAGGCGTTGGTTCGGCTCTTATCGCCATGTTCACCATGCTGCTGGTGGGAGCCCTTGGCGGCGACAGCGAGCGCGCTGGCTTCCGCTGGGTGGCATTGATCGTAGCGGCAATTTTTGCAGTGACCGAGCTGGTGTGCTGCATTTCCATGAAAGAAACTACCCCCAGTGAGATGAAGACCGCCACCGTAAAGGAGATGTTCTCCGCCCTGTTCCGCAACGATCAGGCTATGGTAGTGGTAGGCAGCATCGTGCTGATCAACTCGGCGCTGTACCTTACCTCCAACTTCATCATCTATTTCTTCAAATACGACCTTGGCGGTGCAGGCTGGAAAGCCACCTACACCCTGTTTTCCACCGTGGGCGGTGCGGCGCAGATCCTTGGCATGATGGTGCTTTACCCCTTGCTGCGCAAAAAGCTCAGCAGCACGCAGGTATTTCAGCTCAGCCTTGTGCTGGCGCTGTGCGGCTACGGCACGCTGCTGGTGTTCTGCCTGACCGGCCTGTCCCACAGCCTTGCCCTGCTGTGCATTCCGGGCGTGGTGGTGTTTGCCTGCAACGGAATGCTGACCGTGCTGACCACCCTGTTCCTTTCCAACAGCGTGGATTACGGCGAGCTTAAGACCGGACGCCGGGAGGAGAGCGTTATCTTTTCCATGCAGACCTTTGTGGTCAAGGCTGCCTCCGGTGTGGCGGTATTCCTGACCGGCATCGGGCTGGACCTCATCGGTCTTGTGGGCAACACGGAGGAGACCGGTCCGGTGGCAGTACAAAGCGCCGGAACCCTGCTGGGTCTGCGCCTGATGATGACCGTTCTGCCCATGCTGGTGCTGGCTGGTGCGCTGGTGCTGTTCCGCCGCAAGTTTGTTCTGACCGATGCCCGCGCTGCCGAGATCAGCGCACAGCTCCACGGGGAGGAAACGCACCATGACTGAAACGCTGCACTGGTACGCGGAAACTTCCGGCGGCGTACAGACAGGCAACTGCACGGTCACGGAGAATGGCGGTGCGCTGCATCTGACGGCAGACCTGCCCGCCGGGACGCTGAAGGCGGTGCGTGCCGAGATGCCGTGGACGATGGAAGCAGACGAGCGTCTGTTCATGAACGGCTACCAGACATGGACCTACAGCCCGGAGCTGGACCGGAACGGCAAGCTGCGCGGCACCGACCACATCCCCGGCTTTCTGCGCAAAAAATACGCCTTTGACCGCTACGGCGATTATCATTTTGCGCCTTACGGACATCAAAAGGGGCAGAGCCACGGCTTTTCCTACTGCTATTTCCGCAAGGGCGGGCAGTTCCAGCTGGTGGCATCGCTGGACGAGAAGCCGGGCTACACCATCCTCCGCTACGACAGCGGCAAAGCCCTGCTGACGCTGGAGCGTGACTGCTCCGGAGTGGAGCATCCCGGCGGCAGTTTCCCACTCCTTGACCTGTTTTTTGCCGAGGGCGGCGAGACGGAGGTGTTCGACAGCTGGTTTCAGGCTATGGGCATCAAGCCCCGGACTGAAAAGAAGCTGGCAGGCTATTCCAGTTGGTACAACCGCTATCAGGACATCACCGAGGATACCATTCGGGAGGATCTGACCGGATGTCGCAGCCTGCTTTGCCCGGGAGACCTGTTCCAGATCGATGATGGCTGGGAGCCGAAGGTGGGCGACTGGCTGGAAACAGATGCACAGAAATTCCCCCACGGGCTGAAAGGCATGGTGGAGGAAATTCATGCCACTGGCTTTCAGGCTGGGCTATGGCTTGCGCCCTTTGTGTGCGAAAAGAACTCCGCCCTTTTCCGGCAGCACCCGGACTGGCTGCTGAAGGTGAACGGTGCACCGTGGTGCTGCGGCTGCAACTGGAGCAGCTTTTATGCGCTGGATATCGACAACCCGGCCGTGCTGGATTATCTGCGCCGGGTATTTGACCGGGTGCTGAACGGCTGGGGCTTCGACCTTGTCAAGCTGGATTTTCTGTACGGTGCTGCCCCCTTTGGCAACGCCCGCGAGAGCCGGGCAGCCCGGATGTACCGTGCTATGGAGCTTTTGCGCACATGGTGCGGGCAAAAGCAGATTCTCGGCTGCGGCGTACCGGTGATGCCGGCTTTCGGGCTGGTGGATTACTGCCGTGTCAGCTGTGACGTAGGGCTGGACTGGGACGATGTGTGGTATATGCGCCTGTTCCACCGGGAGCGGGTGTCCACAAAGCAGGCCATCAACAACACGCTATTCCGGCGGCAGCTCAATGGCCGTGCCTATGGCAGCGACCCGGATGTCTTCTTCCTCCGGGAGGAAAACTGCAAGTTGACGGCAGAGCAAAAACGCACCCTTGCCACGGTCAATGCCCTGCTGGGCAATGTGTTCCTCACCTCGGATATGCCGTCTCACTACACGGATGCGCAGCGGGCAGAATACCGCCGTCTGCGCGATATATTTGAACATGCAGAACAGGTGAAGGTGAAAACGGAAGAGGGGGCGGTTTGTATTCAGTATCTTCTGTACGGCAGACCGCAAAAGTTGCTTTGCAGCCCTTTTTAGAAAGCAGCCGAATATGTGCTTGTACTGTGGAGAGATTTAAGCGGTATCTGGAAACTGATTTGCTTCCCCATCTGAACGGCAATTCTGTCCTCGCAATGGATATAATATGAAATCGCACCATGCAAAGGCAGTGAAAGAGCTACTGGACAGTTCCGGTGTTCGATACATTTATCTTCCTTTGAAATACCAAACGAACATTGCCGGCATATCCAAGATACGTTTTACCCGCCCTGCAATTTCCCTTATAATAGCACCGCAGTCTTGAAACGGCTGCAACATTCCCATATCACAAAGGAGGCTTTCCGGTATGGGACAACGGCAAAGTGAGATCATCAAAAATCACATGGAAGTCTACTGGCACGACTATGCGTCGGCCAGCAAGGGCGTTCCCATTACCGAGGCGGGGCTTGTGGAAAAAGCCTCCGTCATTGGACGCACCGGGCTGATGCTGCTGGAATGCGGCACCGGCGCATGGCGTGTCCGAAGCTCCATGAACACCCTTTCGCGGGAGCTGGGAGTCACAACAACAGCGGACATCGGCCTGTTGTCCATTGAGTTCACCTGCTTTGATGGTGACCAGTGTTATACCCAGTCACTCTGTCTGACAAACACGGGCGTGAATACCTCCCGGCTGAACCGGCTGGAGCATTTCGTCAACGACTTCGACCGGGAAGGAAAATTTATGACCGGCGAAGAGCTGCACAGCCACCTCGATGAGATCGAGCGCATCCACGGCTTGTATTCGCCCATCGCACTGGGCTTTGCAGCTGCACTGGCCTGCGGCTGCTTCACCTTTCTGCTTGGCGGCGGCATTGTGGAAATGCTGTGTGCCTTCTGCGGTGCAGGCATCGGCAACTTTGTACGGTGCAAGCTGACAAAACACCATTTCACCCTGTTTCTGGGCATTACGGCGTCGGTCTGTTCAGCAAGCCTCGTGTATGCCATCCTGCTGAAGCTGGCAGAGGTGCTGTTTGCCGTATCGGCGCAGCACGAGGCGGGGTATATCTGCTCCATGCTCTTCATCATTCCGGGCTTTCCGTTCATTACCAGCGGCATCGACCTTGCCAAGCTGGATATGCGCTCCGGGCTGGAACGTCTGGCCTACGCCGTCCTCATCATTCTGGTGGCAACCATGACGGCTTGGATCATGGCACTGCTGCTGCATTTGCAGCCGGTGCAGTTCCCTGCCCTGAGCCTGACACTCCCGGAAGAGATCGTGTTCCGGCTGCTGGCAAGTTTTGGCGGTGTGTTCGGCTTTTCGCTCATGTTCAACAGTCCCCGGAACCTGGCAGTCTGCGCCGCCCTTATCGGTGCGGTAACGAACACGTTCCGGCTGGAGCTGGTGAGCCTTGCGGGCTTTCCGCCCGCTATTGCAGCGTTTCTGGGCGCACTGCTGTCCGGATTGCTGGCCTCCTGCCTGAAGAGCGCCGTCGGTTATCCCCGCATCTCCGTCACCGTGCCGTCCATCGTTATCATGGTACCGGGACTGTATTTCTACCGTGCCATCTATAATCTGGGCATCCTGTCTCTGATGGACTCCGCCACATGGTTTGCAGATGCCATTCTCATCATCGTGGCACTGCCGTTAGGGCTGATCTTCGCCCGTATTGTCACTGACAAGACTTTCCGTTATTGCACCTGATGTGCAGCATTTCCATTCTCCCTTATAAGGCAAAACGCAGCGAATCTTTTAACGGTTCGCTGCGTTTTGTTTTGCTGTAATGCACTTATAAAGGGAGTTCGTTTACAGGGCGTTTACTCGCCGTAAACGATCTTGGTAGCAGTTTCCACATGGCGTTCCAGCCGGTCGGCAAAGTGTTCCAGCGGCAGAAAAACGCCAAGTTCATCGTAGCGGGTTCCGCCGTCCTTGAGCGTATCCTGTCCATAGTAGACCACGGAACGGGGCAGTGCGTGCTGCAGCTTCATCTGGATATCCCAGACGGTGGAGTAGGCCTCCGCTTCCGTTACCTTTTGCTTCACGGTGTCCGGCAGTTCGTAGATCAGCAGCAGCCCCAAATGCTGGTTGTAGTGGTACTCCACCACATCCATCGAGCCTTCGTCGTAGCCGTGATACTTGCAGTAGCCGCTGGCAAGGTACATTTTTACCTTTTCCTGCTTCTGGAACACCCGGATGAACCGGTCGTATACTTTGCTGCTCACGGCAAATTCGTTGTTCGGCAAAAGAACGCCGGCATCATCCGTCAGGATCACCGGGTTCGGCTGACCATCGGCGTTGAATTTGAACGGGATCAGGGCAGCGTTCCGTAGCAGGTCAAACATACTGTGCTGGCAGATCGCCATCAGAAAGGCAGACAGATCCTTGTTCTCGTAGGCATTGAACAGCGCCGCGGCAAACTGCTGTGCACTCACGGCCGGCGCATCCAGTACGTCTGCCATGTCCAGCGAGTCGTTGAAGGTATCCATCAGGCGGTGGCAGGCTTCTGGATTTTTCAGGATCTCCCCGAACAGTGCCTCTGCCTTTTCTTCTCTTGGAAATATCGTTGCCATCAAAAGACCCTCTTTCTGTTTATTTCCAGCTACCTATTATAGATTCATAATGCCCCGCTGTGAAATACTGCTTTCATATTGCTGCTATATACAGAACACTTTTTACACATTTTCCAAGTGCCTGTATAATGGACGCTGCCATCATGTATGATGGCCAGTGGTTCAGCCCGCTGCGCAAAGCTCTGAGTGCCTTTGTCACCTCCACACAGGAGCATGTCACCGGCAAGGTGCGTCTGGAACTGTACAAGGGCAACCTCATCAATGCAGGGGTCTGGTCGCCGTACTCTCTGTATCGTGAGGACATCGCCACCTTTGCCGCAGGCGGCGACTACAAGCAGAGCGATGCCACCGGTTTCATCAGCATCTATGGTCTGCCCACCAAGGTGCAGGCTATCGTAAACAGCGAAAAAAAAGGGAATGAAGTAGTTTATAGCAGTTTGTGTTTTTAATGCACAAGCATCGCTTGTGGTTTACTCTGCGAATAAAAATGCCCCCGGAGAGCTTGTTGCGGCTCTCCGGGGGCATCTTATGTGCGTGTGTGACTTGGACGCACACGACCGGCGTTTTACTCGATTGCAATCAGATTCGGGTTCTCAGGCAAAGCTTTCGTCTGCTGAGGAGCAGGCAACTCGACGTGCAGGACGCCATCCTCGAACTTTGCGTGGATGTCTTCCTTCTTCACATCGCCCACGTAGAAACTGCGTGCGCAGGTGCCGGAGAAGGATTCGCGCCGCAGATAGCGGCCATTCTTATCCTTTTCGTCGTTGCTGTGGCTGCGCACTGCCTGAATGGTCAGGTAGCCGTCGTTCAGATCCATCTGAACGTCTTCCTTCTTGCAGCCCGGCAGGTCAACCGCTACTTCGTAGCCGTTGTCCGTCTGTTTGACATCGGTCTTCATCATGTTTGCACCACGCTTACCAAAGGTATCACGAGCCTCACGGTTCATCATACGTTCCAGTGCAGCGTCATTCCAGAACGGATCGAAGAAATCATCGAACAGGTTTTCATGGAAAACAGTCGGCATAAGCATAAATCATTCCTCCAATCCCGGCGTTCGGGTCGGGGCAAAAAATCTGAAGCGTCCACTCGGAAAGGCTTTCCGGAGAGCCTTGCGGCTCTCCTTTTGCCCTTCCTCCTGAGCACGCCACTGTTATAGCACCATGCGTTAGCAGTGTCAATAGCAGAGTGCTAATATTCACGAAAAAATAATACTTTTGCAACAATATCTTGTATCTGTCTTTCCCTATTACCACAATGAGACAAAAATCAACCCTGGAGATGGAATCGCATACCGTTTGCTTTCCGGCTTATCTCATTTTGGCGCAAAAAAGCTACGTTTCAGTTGTTTTCCTTCATAACGGTCACTCCTCTCTTATGGATGTTCTTGGGTGGCAAACTGGAAGTTGTTATTGTAAATCATTTTTTGATATTTCAATCGATGGATAGTGCTCTAAACTTGTTAAGTCAACATCTAATGGAGTAACGTATTCCATATAAAATTTTTCAGGATTTTTATCTTGCAATTTTTTAAGTTTATTCCTAATTTTTTCCTCCTCTGTAGAAACAAAAACCACTGATACTACTCCTACCTTTTCACTTGGATTCATTCTGCTATCTTCAACATTTCCACATAAAATCATTCTAACTGTATTCATAATAATCCTCCTCCACATATAACTTCCGATTTTCCGCCCTCAGTATACCACGCTTTCCCCTTGCAGAAAAGCACCTGCACAAAAAGGAGCCGCCGCACAAATCACTGTGCGGCGGCTCTCAGCACCGATAGTGTCACATCCTTCGCTCAAGGTTCTGCCGGAACAGCTCGTACGCTGCCCGCAGATCCTCCGGCAGACGCTTCAATGTCTCTGCCCGCAGTTCCTGTGGCATCCCGTAAAAGGCTTCGGCAATGCCGCCGGTGATGCAGGCAAGGGTGTCGCTGTCGCCGCCAAGGGAAACAGCATTGCGGAGCGCATCTTCAAAGCTATTGCTTTCCAGAAAGGCAATGATGGCCTCCGGCACGGTCTGTTGACAGGTCTCCACATGGCGATAGCCCGGACGAATCTCATCGCAGGTGCGGCTCAAATCGTAGCCGAAGGTCTGCTCCACATACTGCCGGATCTCCGGCTTGCTGTGGCCGGTGCGTGCCAGAAAAATGGCCGCAGCCGTGGCCTGTGCGCCCTTGATGCCCTCCGGGTGGTTGTGGGTGACCTCGGCAGTCACCTTTGCCATCTCCAGCGTTTTGTCCAGCGTGTCAAACAGCCAGCCTGCCGCCGCCACCCGCATGGCAGAGCCATTGCCAAAGCTGCCGTAGGGCTGCGGATGCTCCGCACACAGCCACCGGCGGAACATCCCGCCGTAACCGGCATCGGGATACACATTGCCCAAACGCCGCATTTCGTACCGCACTTCGGCAAAGGTTTTCTGTGCATCTCCCTGCCCCGCCATCAAGCCCCGTGCCACTGCAAGGGTCATAACGGTATCATCCGTGAAGTGCGATCTTTCGCTCAGCAGGGGGAAATCCTTGCTCTTGTGATTGTTCCGGTCAAACTCGTAGGGGCTGCCTACCATATCGCCCAAAATTGCTCCTAACATAAAATACCCTCCGTATCTGTGGTGTTTCGTCTTTCTGACAAAAGGATACCACAAACCGGAGGGCAAAAGGTCAACGGGCAGACGACAAATCACGCACCCAGCTGTTCCTGATTCCATTGGAACAAAAGGGTGTTGACCTGATTGATGTTATAAATTTTTTGTTCCAAACAGTACCGCACGATCCAATCCCGCTTGGAGCCATCGGAGAAGGCATAGCCTGCGCTTTTAAGCAGGTCGATGGTCTCATCCTCCGACAGATGCAGCCCCACGGCAAAGGCAAGCACGGTCTTCTTTTTGGGGTTGTAGTCCCGGTTGCACTGAATTTTGGAGAAGTGCTGCCGGGAGATGTTGGACTGCTTGTACACGGTGGAATCCTTCAGCCCCCGCTCATCAATGAGCCGCAGCAGCCGGGTGGTGAAGCTCTCGCCCAGGTTGTCCATCAGGTGTTCCAGACTGCGGGCAGCCCGAATGCCGGGGTACACACTGCCCTGCCCGGCTCGCAGTGCCCGATGGCTTCACAGGCGGCGGTCAGCTCCTGCTCCCCTGCTGCCTGATAGATGGCACGGCTGGTGCCGCTGCCCTGCAAAAGGTTCCGGTTCGCCGGGTTGACGATGACATCCGCTGTTACCTTGGTGATGTCGTTGCGGATCATCAAAAAAGGCATGGTGGTTCCTCCCTCATGTGGTTTTTCACATTTCCCGCTGCTCCACAATTTCCAGACTGTCCCGCCCGACATGGCAAAGCAGAAACAGCACCCTCACACCTGCGGCTTTCGCTTCGGCCAGCGCTGTGCCAAACTCCGGTTGCGTATCAACATTCGGCCTCACCTCGGTGATGCCTTCCATCTGGATCACAAAGGCTACTGCGCACCGATACCCTGCCCGCTGCGCCTGCGCTAACTCATGCAAGTGCTTCACGCCGCGCTCGGTGGGTGCATCCGGGAAATAGCCGATGCCGTCCACTTCCAGTGTGCAGCCTTTGACTTCCAGCAGGTACTTCTGTTCGCCCTTTTCCATGTAAAAATCAATGCGGGAT